>NZ_JBXMIS010000130.1:0-31513 GCF_057073975.1 Conyzicola sp.
GCACCAGCGGCAGCAGCGCCACCAGCGGATGCGCCAGCCGCTCGCCGGTGAAGGCGATGGGCTCGTTGACCAGCGCCGCGCCATAGCCTTCGCCCGCGCGCAGCGCGCGCCGCCGCGCCCAGCCGAGGTAGGCCAGCCCGGTCGCGAGCACGAATACCGCGCCGAGGCTGCCCAGCACCGGCGCCGCCCAGGCATCGGTGCCGAAGAAGCCGCCGGGGATGATGTTCTGGATCTGCGGCGTGCCCGACAGCGCGTCCATGGTGAAGGTGAAGGCGCCCAGCGCGATGGTCGCCGGGATCAGCCGCTTGGGGATGTCGGACTGGCGGAACAGCTCGGCCGCGAAGGGATACACCGCGAACACCACCACGAACAGCGACACGCCGCCGTAGGTGAGCAGCGCGCAGACCAGCACGATCGACAGCATGGCGCGGCCCCGGCCGAGCAGGCGCAGCGAGCCGGCGACGATCGCCTTGGAGAAGCCGGACAGCTCGATCAGCTTGCCGAACATTTGCGGCCGTCGCCGATCGCGATGACGTTCGCCCTGTCGATGCCGAGAAGCGCGCGAACCCGCTCGAGGGCCGTCGACTTGTTGACGCCGTGCGGGGCGATGTCGAGCCAGGCCGTCCATCCGACGTTATAGCTGACCTTGTGCAGGCCCATGGTCGAGACGATGGAGAGGAAGTCCTCGATGGCGTGCTCTGGCGAGATCACGACGACGCGGGTCGCATCACGTCGCAGGAGCTCGTCGAAGGGAACCTTGACCGAGCTTGCGCCGAGGGCTCCGTCGGGAAAGTAGCCGGTGTAGCGGTAGAGGCCGGTCTCGTCCTCGACGGCGTAGTTGGCGTCATCCAGTGCCGCCTTGATGGTCTGCAGCACCTCGCTCGGGTCGAAGGTCTCGACGATCTCGCGCGCGTAGCCGAGGGGCGCGCTCGCGTCGCGGTGCAGGGTGATGGCACCGTTGGAGCACACCACGTACTCCGGGGTGATGCCGAGCCGGTCGAGCACGGGCAGCGTCATGGCGACAGACCGACCGGTGGCGAGCATGACCTCGTGGCCGGCATCGCGAAGGCGTGCGACCTCGCGAACGGTGCCGCTGCCGAGCTGGCCGTCCTCGGTGAGCACGGTGCCGTCGATGTCGAGGGCGATGAGGAGTCTGTTCTTCATGCGCGGGGCTCGAGCACCTCGAGGCCTCCGAGGTAGCGCTGCAGGGCGGGCGGAACCAGCACCGTGCCGTCTGCCTGCTGGTGGGTCTCGAGGATCGCCACGATCCACCGCGTGGTGGCGAGCGTTCCATTGAGGGTCGCGACCGGTGCGGTCTTGCCCGACTCGGTGCGAAAGCGCGTCTCGAGGCGGCGAGCCTGGTAGGTCGTGCAGTTGCTCGTGCTGGTCAGCTCGCGGAACGCACCCTGGGTCGGCACCCATGCCTCGATGTCGTACTTGCGGGCGGCGCTCGAGCCGAGGTCGCCGGCGGCGACGTCGATGACCCGGTAGCTGAGCCCGCAGGCCTGCAGCATCGCCTCTTGGAAGGAGAGCAGTCGCGCGTGCTCCGCCTCGGCATCCTCGGGGTTCACATAGCTGAACATCTCCAGCTTGTTGAACTGGTGCACACGAAGGATGCCTCGGTTGTCCTTGCCGGCAGACCCGGCTTCACGCCGGTAGCAGGTCGACCAGCCGGCGTAGCGGAGCGGGCCGTTGGCGACGTCGATGATCTCGTCGGAGTGGTAGCCGGCGAGCGCAACCTCGCTCGTGCCGGTGAGGAAGAGGTCGTCGTCTTTGTCGAGGTGGTAGACCTCGTCGGCGTGCTCGCCGAGAAAGCCGGTGCCGGCCATGATCTCTGGGCGAACGAGCGTCGGGGTGATCAGCGGGATGAAGTCCTCGGCGATCGCGCGATCGAGCGCCATGTTCATGAGGGCGAGCTCTAGCCGCGCGCCAAGGCCCTTGAGGAAGTAGAACCGGCTGCCGGAGACCTTGACGCCGCGGGCGATGTCGATGATGTCGAGCAGCTCGCCGATCTCCGCGTGGTCGCGTGGCTCGAAGGCGAAGCTCGCCTTCTCCCCGACCTCGCGGAGGGTGACGAAGTTCTCCTCGCCGCCCGCGGGCACGCCGTCGATGACGACGTTCTGGATGGAGCCGACGACGGTCGCGAAGGCGGCCTCG
The DNA here is from genome assembly GCF_057073975.1 of Conyzicola sp. Classification (NCBI taxonomy): domain Bacteria; kingdom Bacillati; phylum Actinomycetota; class Actinomycetes; order Micrococcales; family Microbacteriaceae; genus Conyzicola; species Conyzicola sp. The sequence continues at coordinate 2,158 of NZ_JBXMIS010000130.1, forward strand.
GCATCCATGGCGCGCTGGTTCGCTTCCTTCACCTGCGCCGCGAGCGCCTGGGCCTGCAGCACGAGGGCGCGCTTCTCGTCTTTGGGCGCCGTCGCAACGGTGCGGCTGAACGAGTTCTGCTCTGCACGCAGCTTCTCGAACTGCTGCAGAGACGTGCGGCGCTCCGCGTCGGCGGCGATCGCATCGTCGACGAGGGAGACAGACGACCCGCGAGCCTCCTGCGAGCGGCGGACGAGGTCGGGGCTTTCGCGCAGCAACTGGGGGTCGATCACGCCGTCCATTCTACGGAGGCCCCGCGAGGGTGCCGCGAGGGTGCCGTATCTTTGGAGCCGTGGCCACCTCCGCGATCCCTGAGCGCAGGCAGTCTGCCGTCATCTACAACCCGATCAAGGTGACCGTTGCCAAGCTCCGCGCGGCCGTCAACCTCGCCGCCAAGGAGGCAGGATGGGCCCCTCCCATCTACTTCGCCACGACGGAGGAGGATGCCGGCCAGCGCGTCGCCGCCAGCGCCGTGCGTCGGGGAGCTGAGGTCGTTCTCGTCGCGGGTGGCGACGGCACCGTGCGCGCCGTCGCCGAAGGGCTGCGCGACACCGGTGTCGCCATGGCAGTGCTTCCGTCTGGCACGGGCAACCTGCTCGCCCGCAATCTCTCGCTGCCCCTCGGGCTCGAGGATGCCGCTGCGGTCGCATTCACCGGCGAGTCCCACCGGATCGACCTCGGCATCGCCGCCATCGTGCGCGCGGGCGGCGAGACGGAGGAGCACGTCTTCCTCGTCATGGCCGGCCTCGGCATCGACGCGAAGATGATCTCCAACACCCGCAGCGACCTCAAGAAGGCCGTCGGGTGGCTCGCCTACATCGACGGCACAATCCGGTCGCTGCCAGAGCTCAAGCCGATCCGCCTCCGCTATCAGCTCGACAACGGCCCGCGGCGCGCGGTCGACGTGCACTCTGTGATGGTCGGCAACTGCGGGGTGCTGCCCGGTGGCATCCTGCTCATTCCCGATGCGAAGCCGGATGACGGCATCCTCGACGTCGTCGCCCTTCGCCCCCAGGGGCCCCTCGGCTGGGTTCGCGTCTGGAACAAGCTGACCTTCGAGAACGGCGTGCTGCGAAAGACCGCGGTCGGTCGCAAGATCATCGACCTCTCTCGCGACGTGCGCGACGTCATCTACCTTCGCGGCCGCGATCTGAGACTGAGCGTCGAGAGCCCGCAGGAGTTCCAGCTCGACGGCGACGAGTTCGGCGAGGTCATCGAGGCACGGGCGTGGGTGGATGCCGGCGCGCTGACCGTGCGGGTGCCAGCGCCATGACCGCCGTCACCATCGACTCCACAACGGACCCGGTCGTTGCCGCGCAGCGCCGCGACAACAACTTCGACGCCCTGCGCATCGCGGCCGCCCTCTGCGTGATCGTCGGGCACAGCTTCGCCCTGACCGGTCGCTATGGGCAGGCGCCGAGCCTCGGCGGCGTGCACCTCGAGTACCTCGGCGTGAGCATCTTCTTCGTGATCAGCGGCTACCTCATCACGGGTAGCTGGGAGCGCAGCCGATCTGTCGGACAGTACGTGAGCAGCCGTGCGCTGCGGATCGCGCCCCTGCTGTTCCTCGTCATCCTGCTCTCGACGTTCGCCATGGGCCCGCTCGTGACGACGGCGCCCGACTACTTCGCCAACCCGCAGACCTGGCGCTACCTCGTCAACCTCGTGCTGCTGCCAGCCGACGGCCTGCCCGGTGTGTTCGACGCCAACCCCTACCCCGGAGTGGTCAACGGATCGGTGTGGACGCTGCGGGCCGAGGTCATCTGCTACGCCGTCGTTCTCATGCTCGGGCTTCTTCCACGCCGCCTGCAGATCGCGGGCTTCGGAGCGTTCGCCGCCGGCTCGATCGTCCTCGTGCTGCTCGCGCCCGTGACGATCGCCGGATCCAGCGTGTCGGCGGCGGGCGGAACGTGGGTCTACTTCGCGGTCGCGGCGCTCGTGCGACTGCTCGTGCCCCGCACGGCGCTGCGGCCGGGGATTGCGGCCCTCGTCGTCGTTGGGTGGGTCGCGGTGGCGCTCGTGGCACCATCCATGGCCATTCCCCTGCTGTGGCTCGCCCTTCCCTACGTCGTGCTCTCGGTCGGGCTGGCGTCGGCGCCGGTCGTGCGACGGGCCGCACGATTCGGTGACCTGTCGTACGGCCTCTACCTGTGGGCGTTCCCGGTGCAGCAACTGGTCGTGCTGTGGTTCGGCGTGCTGCCGCTCGCCGTCGACATCCTGCTCGTCACCGCGATCACCGCCGCGCTGGCGTTCTGCTCATGGCACCTGCTCGAGAAGCGTGCCTTGGCGGCGCGGTTCCGGCTGCCGTGGTTTCGGTCCGCTACTCGCCGACGATGAGGCCGCGCAACCAGTCGCGGGCGTCGATGAAGACCTCGTCGCCATAGCGCTGGGTGACGCTGATGGCGAGCTTGTCTGCGCGCGGGTAGCTGCCGAGGAAGATGACGTTGGGGCTGAACCGCTTGAGGCCGAGCAGGGCGTCGGCGACGCGCTCGTCGAGGATGTGGCCGTCGAGGTCGATGACGAAGCGGTACCGCCCGAGGGCGTCGCCGATCGGCCGCGACTCGAGCAGGCTCATGTTGACGCCGCGCGTAGCGAACTGCTCGAGCATCTCGAGCAGTGCTCCGGCGCGGTCGTCGGGCAGCTCGGCGATGATGCTCGTCTTGTCGGAGCCGGTGCGCGGCGGCACCGGAACGACTGTGCTCACGAGCACGAAGCGGGTGACGGCGTTCGGGTTGTCTCCGATGCCGCTCGCGAGCACCTCGAGGTCGTAGTGCTGCGTGATGCCGGGCGGCGCGATCGCGGCATCTGCGACGGTGGACTCGAGAAGGTCGGCCGCAGCTGCAACGTTGGATGTCGACGGGATGTGACCGTGGTCTGGCAGGCGCTGGTCGAGGAAGAGGTGGGTCTGCCCGTACGCGACGGGGTGGGCGTTGATGACGCGAACGTCATCCAGCCGTGTTCCGGGGCGACCGACGAGGTCGAAGTTCACCGGCACGAGGTACTCGCCGATGATGCGGAGGTTCGGGATGACGGCGAGCGCATCCTGGGTGGCACTCACCCCGCCCTCGATGGAGTTCTCGATCGCGATCATCGCCGCGACACTGCGCCCGGTCACCACGTCAGACAGCGCCTCGCCGACGTTGTTGACGGAGCGCCAGGCCTTGCCTGCGGCCTGGGGCACCTGCTTGAGTGCTGCCTCTGTGAAGGTTCCGGCTGGCCCGAGGTAGCTGTAGGTCTCTGGCGCGGCCGGGTTCGAGGACATGGGGCCGAGTTTAAGGCACGGCGGCCAGCCCTGACACATACGCGGCGATCCAGAGGCACACGGCGAGGGGGCCCATAACGATCGCGGCTGCCACGGCGGAACCGATGACGACCTTCCCGCGAGGCCAGACGGCGGTGCGGCCGATGGCGAGCACGGCGAGCCCGCACAGCAAGAGAGCCGCGGATGCCGTGGCGACGACGACCGCGAGCGCGATCAGCACTGCCCGTTCCCCGTGTTCGACCGTGCCGTCGGCGTAGACGCAGGTCACCTGCGGAGGCAGATAGCTGACTGTCGACTCAAGGATGGTGCGGCCGCCCGAGGCGCACGGGGCGTCCCACTTCCAGTCGTCGGCGAGGATGGAGATGGCGAGGCAGAAGACGATAAGGGGAAAGGCGCCGGCGAGCCCCGGGGCGAGCAGCCACCAGCCGAGCCGCGTCGACCACGGCAGTGGAGCCCACGAATCGCTGGCGGTGCGCACGAAGGTCGCGCTCTGCGCGGCAAGGGCGGCAGAGACGAGCGAGACGGCGACGACGACCGCCGGAGGAAATGCGTCGATCGGAATCGGCATCCAGTGGCGTGAGGCGGCAAAGGCCACCGCTGGAATGGTGATCGGCAGCACAACGAGGGCTCCGGTGGCCGCGGCGAGCCAGCGGTAGCCACGGCGGCCAAGCAGAGGGCGCCGCGCGAGCACCACGGCGGAGGCAAAGGTGACGATGGGCGACAGCAGTGCCCCCAGCGCCCCGCCGATCGCGATGCCAGGCACCACGAAGAACACGGCCGCGCCAGAGTAGGCGAACATCGGCACGGTGAGCGCCGCCGCGAGCCCGATGCCCCACGCGGGCCCGGAGACGGCGGCGTACGCGACGAGCGGGCCGACGGGCGTCGATGGGGAACGGGGCATTCCTCAACAGTAGGTCGCAGGCTTTCTGCGTGAATCGGGCGGGAGGATGACATCAGCCGTGCATCCGCTGGATGCCTGCTGCGCGCGGGCGGAGAAGCTGGAAGGCTGGGAGCATGACCTCCCGCGCCGGAACCCCCGCCCAGCCCGACGACCTCATCGACGTACGCGAGCTCATCGCCGCCTACTTCGAGCTCGTGCCCGATGTGACGGTGCCAGAGCAGGCGGTCGTGTTCGGCACGAGCGGCCACCGGGGCTCCTCGCTCGACGCCGCCTTCAACGAGACGCACATTGCCGCGATCACCCAGGCGATCGTCGAGTACCGCGCCGGGCAGGGCATCACCGGCCCCCTGTTCATCGGCCGCGACACCCACGCCCTCAGCCGCCCCGCCGAGACGACCGCGCTCGAGGTGCTCGAGGCGAACGGCGTGCGCGCCCTCGTCGACAAGTTCGACGACTTCGTGCCGACCCCAGCCCTCAGCCACGCGATCATCGCCTACAACAGGGGGCGCACCGAGGGTCTCGCCGACGGCATCGTCATCACCCCATCGCACAACCCTCCCCGCGACGGCGGCTTCAAGTACAACCCACCGCACGGCGGACCGGCCGACAGCGACGCAACCGGATGGATCGCCGCGCGCGCCAACGAGCTCATCCTCGGCGGCAACAAGGCCGTGCTGCGCGGCGAGCCGAGCGCTGTCGACACCTATGACTACCGCGGCAACTACGTGCGCGACCTCGAGAGCATCATCAACTTCGACGCCATCAAGGCGGCCAATCTCCACATAGCAGCCGACCCGCTCGGCGGGGCGAGCGTGCACTACTGGCAGCTCATCGCCGAGACCTACGACCTTGACCTGACAGTGGTCAATCCCTCGGTCGACCCGACGTGGGCGTTCATGACGCTCGACTGGGACGGCAAGATCCGCATGGACCCGTCGTCGCCATCCGCGATGGCCTCGGTTCTGAAGCACCAGCACGAGTACGACATCGTCACGGGCAACGACGCCGACGCCGACCGCCACGGCATCGTCACGCCCGACGGCGGGCTCATGAACCCCAACCACTTCCTCGCGGTGGCGATCCAGTACCTCTACACGCACCGCCCTGGTTGGAGCGCGGATGCGGCGATCGGCAAGACGCTCGTCTCGAGCTCGATGATCGACCGGGTCGCGGCATCCCTCGGCCGTCGCCTCTGGGAGGTGCCGGTCGGCTTCAAATGGTTCGTGCCAGGACTCATCGACGGATCTGTCGCGTTCGGCGGCGAGGAGAGCGCGGGGGCGAGCTTCCTTCGCAAGGACGGCACGGCGTGGACGACCGACAAGGACGGCATCCTGCTCTGCCTGCTCGCCAGCGAGATCCGTGCCGTGACGGGCAAGTCGCCCTCCGCTCTCTATGCAGAGCTCGTCGCCGAGTTCGGCGACCCTGCCTACCAGCGAGTGGATGCCGCAGCCACCAAGGCGCAGAAGACCGCACTCGGCAAGATCAACGGCGCTGCGATCACGGCGGACACCCTCGCCGGTGACCCGATCATCGCCCGCTTGTCGGAGGCCCCAGGCAACGGCGCGGCCCTTGGCGGCGTCAAGGTCGTCACCGAGCGCGCGTGGTTCGCCGCGCGGCCATCCGGCACGGAGGACGTCTACAAGATCTACGCGGAGTCTTTCGCCGGCCCGGAGCACCTCGCGCAGGTGCAGGCAGAGGCAAAGCTCATCGTCGACGCGGCACTCGGCTCCTGACCGAGCTGGCCATGTCGCGGCCCCAGAGGCGGTCTCGAGCCGCGCCCTAGAACTGGGGCCCCGACGCCGGAGCTGGAGCTCTGGGGAGATGCGCGGGGAGTTGCGCGAGACGTTGCTCAGGGTGTAACTTTGCAGTCCACGCAATTTTCTAGCCGCTGTTGGCTGCGTCCGACAGCGGCTGTTTCCATTTCGCTCCACTGATCGAGGTTCTATGTCGCGCGTCGACTCCAAGGGCAAGCAGGCCGCCCAGGCAATCAAGGATGCTGGCGGCGTCATGACGCACCGCCAGATCCTGTTCATAATCTTCGGCCTCATGGCCGGAATGTTCCTCTCCGCGCTCGACCAGACCATCGTCGGCACCTCGATGCGCACCATTGCCGACGACCTCAACGGCCTCGACGCGCAGGCCTGGGTCACCACGGCCTACCTCATCACCTCGACCATCGCGACGCCGATCTACGGCAAGCTCAGCGACCTCTTCGGCCGACGACCGCTGTTCATCATCGCCATCGTGATCTTCCTCGCGGGCTCGGTGGCCGCCGGGTTTGCCGACTCGATGTACCAGCTCGCCGCGTTCCGCGCCATTCAGGGCCTCGGAGCCGGTGGACTCATGGCGCTGCCCCTCGCGATCATGGGCGACATCCTCGCTCCCCGCGAGCGCGCCAAGTACCAGGGCTACTTCCTCGCGGTGTTCGGCATCTCGAGCGTTATCGGCCCGCTCATCGGCGGCCTCTTCGCCGGCACACCGGAGATCCTCTTCATCACCGGATGGCGCTGGGTGTTCCTGCTCAACATCCCGATCGGCATCGTCGCGCTCGCAATCGTGCTGCGCTTCCTCCACATTCCGCACACGCGCCACTCGGTGCGCATCGACTGGTGGGGGGCGGCGACGATCGTGCTCGCACTCGTGCCGCTGCTGCTCGTGGCGGAGAAGGGCCGCGAGTGGGGCTGGGACTCCCCCATCTCGCTCGCCATGTACGTGATCGGCGCACTCGGCATCGCGGCGTTCATCGTGAGCGAGAAGCTCATGGGTGACGACGCGCTCATCCCGCTCAAGCTCTTCGGCAACGCGACCTTCCGCATGGCGACGATCCTCGGTGTGCTCGTCGGCTTCGGCATGTTCGGCGCGATGATGACGATTCCGCTCTACCTGCAGCTCGTGAACGGCGCCACGCCGACCGAGAGCGGCTTCCTGATGCTGCCCATGATCCTCGGGCTCATGATCTCGTCGATCGTCAGCGGCCAGATCATCGCCCGCACCGGCGTCTACAAGTGGTTCCCGCGCGTGGGAACCCTGTTCATGGCCCTCGGCTTCCTCTGGTTCACCTTCGCGACGGCCGACAAGCCGGTCTGGTACATGATGATCGGGATGCTGCTGGTCGGTCTCGGACTCGGCCAGCTGATGCAGACCCTCACCATCGCCTCGCAGAACTCCGTCGGACCGCGCGACATCGGAGTGGCAACGAGCTCCTCCACCTTCTTCCGCCAGATCGGTGGAACGCTGGGTGTCGCGATCCTGTTCTCTGTGCTCTACACCCGGATTCCGGAGGCGATTGCGACCGCGTTCGAGAAGAAGGCGAACCTGACGGCGCTGGCCGAGGCGGCATCCGATCCCGATGTCGTCTCCGACCCGGCCAACAAGGACATCCTCGCGCTGCTGCAGAACGCGCAGAACGGCGACACCTCAGCGGTCAGCGACTCACTCAACGGCGACAGCTCGTTCCTCAATGGGGCAGACGACCGCCTCTCGGCTCCGTTCCTGCAGGGATTCAACGACGCCGCGGTCTCGATCTTCTGGGTCGCGCTCGTCGTCGTGCTCGTCGCATTCGTGCTCAGCTGGTTCCTCAAGACCGCTCCCCTTCGGGCGAAGTCGGCTCTTCAAGAGAACGCGGACGACGAGGCTGCGCTCCTGGTGCAGGCTGCGGCCGACTCGACCGGCGCCCTCGTCGAGCCCGGAGTCGCCACCGGGAGTACCCCCATTTCGAGACAGTAGCCGAATCGTTATCAGCCCTGTATTTCCCGGAATCACTGGGGAGTACGGGGCTGTTTCGGGTTAAACGGGGTACAACGAGGGGGACACTTCGTGAGAGCGCTCCCAAATCCGCTTGACTTCGTGCTCCGAGTCTCCCTATCCTGAACCCGATCACGTGAGAGCGCTCTCATGCGAAGGTTTGGGAGCGCTGCCACGCGATCTCCCTCATCCACGCACACAAAGGAGTGACCGTGAGAAATTCACGACGCACAACCGCAGTCGCAATTGCCGGCGCAGCCGCCTTTGCCCTCGTCGCAACCGGTTGCCAGGCAACTGGTCCGGCCGAAGGCAGCGACGACTGGAAGAACGAGAAGATCACGCTGACCGTGGCGACCTTCAACAACTTCGGCTACACCGACGAGCTGCTCAACGGATTCACCGAGCTCTACCCGAACATCAAGGTCGAGCACACCATCGCCGAGACGTCGAACGACGCTCGCACCAACTACTTCACCAAGCTCGGCGCCGGTTCTGGCCTTGCTGACGTCGAGGCCGTTGAGGTCGACTGGTTCCCCGAGCTCATGCAGTACTCCGACAAGCTCACCGACCTCACGTCGGACAGCGTCGAGGGCCGTTGGCTCGACTGGAAGACCGCTGCAGCAACCGACGCCGACGGCCGCCTCGTGGCCTACGGCACGGACATCGGCCCGGAGGCAATCTGCTACCGTGCCGACCTGTTCGAGGCCGCTGGCCTCCCGACCGACCGCGAAGAGGTTGCAGCACTCCTCGAGGGTGACTGGGCTCACTACTTCGCCGAGGGCGAGAAGTTCGTCGCCGCCAGCGACGCAGCATGGTTCGACTCCGCCGGAGCCACCTACCAGGGCATGGTCAACCAGATCACCAACGCGTACGAGGACAACGATGGAACGATCATCGCTGCTGACAACGCAGAGGTGAAGGACATCTACGACCAGGTTCTCGAGGCGAGCAGCACGCTCTCCGCGCACCTCGGCCAGTGGAGCCCCGACTGGAACGCAGGCATCGCCAGTGGCGCATTCGCCACGATGCTCTGCCCAGGCTGGATGCTCGGTGTCATCTCCGGTAACGCTCCTGACGTCACGGGCTGGAACGTCGCTGACGTCTTCCCGAACGGTGGAGGCAACTGGGGTGGTTCGTACCTGACCGTCCCCGCCCAGGGTGCTCACATCGAGGCCGCTACGGCTCTCGCTGACTACCTGACCTCGCCCGAGTCGCAGATCTCTGCATTCGTCGAGGCCGGCACGTTCCCGAGCCAGGTCGCCGCGTACGAGTCCGCTGACCTCACCGGTTTCGTGAACGAGTACTTCAACTCCGCTCCGGTCGGCGAGATCTTCACCTCGCGTGCCAAGGCTGTCAACCCGGTTCCCCCCTTCAAGGGCCCGAACTACTTCAAGGTTCAGGACGCACTGTCCAACGCGCTCTCGCGTGTCGACGTCGACAAGACGGACGACGCTGCGACCTCGTGGGACAAGTTCCTGGTTGACGTCGAGGCTCTCGGCTAAGCAGGTCTGAAACAGGAGCCGGGCCGCGCGGCACATCGCCTCGCGGCCCGGCTTTTCAGTGGCACCAGCTGCCATACCATTCCCACCCGAACTGCCATAGGAAGACCCATGACAATCCAGACCGCCGTAGATCGCCCCGTGCGACTCCTGTCCTTCCGGCAGCAGATCAACCGGTGGGACGTGAAGGTATCGCCATACCTCTACATCTCCCCCTTCTTCATCCTCTTCGCCATCACCGGACTCTTCCCGCTGCTGTACACGGCATTCGTGTCACTGCACGACTGGTCGATCATCGGCGGCCAGGGCGATTTCGTCGGCATGGAGAACTTCCAGTTCGTGCTCGGCCACTCCGACTTCTGGGTCGCGCTGCGCAACACGTTCAGCATCTTCATCCTGTCGTCCATCCCGCAGGTCATCCTCGCGATCATCATCGCCGCGGTGCTCGACACCAACCTCCGGGCCAAGACCTTCTGGCGCATGGGAGTGCTTCTCCCCTATGTCGTGACCCCTGTCGCGATCGCCCTCATCTTCAGCAGCATGTTCGCCGACCAGACCGGAACGGTGAACCGCTTCCTTACCCAGATCGGCCTCGACGCCGTGCCGTGGCACGCGCAGCCGCTCCCAGCGCACTTCGTCATCTCGACGATGGTCAACTTCCGCTGGACGGGCTACAACGCCCTCATCTTCCTCGCGGCGATGCAGGCCATCCCGCGTGACTACTACGAGGCGGCAATGATCGACGGAGCCGGCCGACTGCGCCGCTTCTTCTCGATCACCATCCCGCAGCTGCGACCGACGATCATCTTCGTCGTCGTCACTTCCACCATCGGCGGACTCCAGATCTTCGACGAGCCGCGCCTGTACGACGTGTACGGCCGCGGTGGAGCCGACCAGCAGTGGCTCACGCTGACGATGTACATCTACGAGCTCGGCTGGACCCAGCAGGACTTCGGACGGGCCGCATCGGTGGCCTGGCTGCTGTTCCTCGTCATCGTCATCTTCGGCGCACTCAACCTCGTACTCACGAGATCGATCGCCAGTGGTGGAACCCGCGCGTCCAAGGGCAAGAGCAAGAGCAAGGTCACGGTGTAACCCATGAGTATCCTCACCAAAGAAGCAGAACTCCTGGCGGTAGCGCCGACCAAGCGTCGTCGCGCACGCGGCCAGAACTTCCAGAAGCCTGGCGCTCTCGGCTATGTGGTGCTCGGCATCGTGATGATCGCTGCGATCTACCCGCTCTACTGGGCGTTCATGATCGCCAGCGGCGACCAGCGCACCATCACCACGCGCCCGTTCCTCACGCCTCCCGGCCCGAACTTCATCGCAAACGTCGAGCGCGTGATCAGCAGCCCGACACTCCCGGTGAGCTTCTGGACGGCGACGATCAACAGCATCATCGTCTCGACCATCGTTGCGGTCTCCGTCGTCTTCTTCTCGACTCTCGCCGGATACGCGTTCTCCAAGCTGCGCTTCAAGGGGTCGAGCGGCCTGCTCTACTTCGTCATCGCCACCCTCGCGGTGCCGACGCAGCTCGCCGTTGTGCCGCTCTACATCGTGATGGTCAACCTCAAGCTGACGGGCAACCTGCTTGCGGTCATCCTTCCCGCTGTCGTCTCGGCGTTCGGTGTGTTCTGGATGACGCAGTACCTTCGCCAGGCACTGCCATACGAGCTCATCGAGGCGGCCCGCGTTGACGGTGCCAGCATGTTCCGCACCTTCTGGAGCATTGCGCTGCCCGCAGCGCGACCGGCCGCAGCCATGCTCGCCCTGTTCATGTTCATCCAGACCTGGACGAACTTCTTCTGGCCGTACATCGTGCTCGACAATGACAGCGCAACCCTTCCGGTCGCGCTGTCCACCCTCGCGAACAACTACTTCGACGACTACTCGCTGATCTTCTCCGGCATCATCGTCGCGATCTTCCCTCTGTTCGTTCTCTTCCTTGTCACGGGCCGTCAGCTCGTCAAGGGCATTATGGAAGGAGCGGTCAAGGGATGACCCAGCTCATCAGCCCAAGCACCGGCGCCGCATCAGCCGCCACGCGCTCGTTCCCGGACAACTTCCTGTTCGGCGTGGCAACCGCCGCGTACCAGATCGAGGGCGCGGCGCACGAGGACGGCCGAACCGACTCCATCTGGGATGCCTTCGCCCGTGTTCCCGGCGCGGTCGTCGACGCCCACAACGGCGACGTCGCCTGCGACCACTACCACCGCTATGAGAGCGATGTCGCACTCATGGCAGAGCTCGGCATGCAGACGTACCGCTTCTCCACCTCGTGGTCGCGCGTGCGCCCCGACGGCGGCCCGGTCAACCCGAAGGGCCTCGACTTCTACTCTCGGCTCGTCGACTCGCTGCTCGAGAAGAACATCAAGCCGTGGCTGACCCTGTACCACTGGGATCTTCCGCAGGCCCTCGAGGAGAAGGGTGGATGGGTCAACCGCGACACCGCCTACCTGTTCGCCGAGTACGCGGCCGACGTTCACGCCGCTCTTGGCGATCGCGTCGACTCGTGGACCACGCTGAACGAGCCGTGGTGCTCGTCGTTCCTCAGCTACATCGGCGGGGAGCACGCTCCCGGTATCCAGGAGCCGGAGAAGGGACTGGCCGCTGGCCACCACCTCCTGCTCGCCCACGGCCTTGCTATTCAGAGCCTTCGGGCGGCAGACCCGAGCCTCCAGCTCGGAATCACGCTCAACCTCACCGTTCCCGACCCCGTCGACCCGGCGAACCCGGCCGACGTCGACGCGGCGCGCAAGGTCGACGGGCAGTTCAACCGGTTCTTCCTCGACCCGATCTTCCGTGGCGAGTACCCGGCCGACGTGCTCGAGGACCTCGCCGGTCTCGGCCTCGAGAACTACGTCAAGGAGGGCGACCTCGAGATCATCTCGACCCCGATCGACGCCCTCGGCGTGAACTACTACCACGGTGAAGAGCTCAGCGCGACGCCGCCGGCTGCCGCCGAGATGTCGACCATGGCGCCCTCGGAGCGTCCGAAGCGCTCGCCTTTTCCGGCAACAGAGGGCGTCTACTGGCACAAGCGCGACCTGCCGGTCACGGCGATGGGCTGGGAGGTGCAGCCGGAAGGCCTCACCCGACTGCTCAAGCGCGTGAAGGACGAGTACACCGGCACCGCGGTCAAGCTCTACGTCACGGAGAACGGCGCAGCCTACGACGACACCGTCGAGGCAGACGGCTCGGTCAACGATGTGGAGCGCACCGACTTCCTTCGCGTGCACCTCGAGGCTATTCTCGACGCCATCGAGGATGGCGTGGATGTGTACGGCTACTTCTACTGGTCGCTCATGGACAACTACGAGTGGGCGTGGGGCTACCACAAGCGGTTCGGCATCGTGCGGGTCGACTACGACACGCTCGAGCGCACACCGAAGCGCAGCGCACTCGAATACAAGTCGATCATCGCCGACCGCGCCATCTAGGCATTGCGGCGCTGATTAGACTCTTGGAATCCACGGAGGGCACGAGAGATGAGCACGGAACAGCAAGCACGGCGGCTTCCGCCGACGCTTGAGGAGGTGGCGGCAGCAGCCGGCGTCTCCCGTTCCACCGTGTCCCGCGTCGTCAACGGGTCGACCCAGGTCAGCCCTGAGGTGCTCGCCGCCGTCACCGCGGCGATCGAGCAGCTCAACTACGTGCCCAACCGAGCGGCGCGCTCACTGGCCAACCGACAGACGATGGCTATCGCCCTCGTCGTGCCGGAGGAGACGACGCGCTTCTTCGGCGACCCGTACTTCGCGGCCATCGTGCACGGTATCGCCCACGCGATCGAGTCGAGCGACTACGTCATGAACCTGCAGCTCGCGAGCCCATTCGCCCCCTCGGCGAAGACGACCCGCTACCTGCTCGGCGGCAACGTCGACGGCGCCATCGTCGTCTCGCACCACTCCGGCGACCACTTCCTCGCGAGCCTCGGCGACACCCTCCCCGTCGTCTTCGGCGGTCGGCCGCTCAACCCGAACGAGCAGAACAGCTACTTCGTCGACGTCGACAATGCCGCAGCCGCAGAGATGGGTACGCAGTTCCTCATCGACCGAGGTCGCAGGCGCATCGCCACGATTGCCGGGCCACCCGACATGCCAGCGGGCATCGACCGGGCAGAGGGCTGGCGGCGCGCGCTTGCTGCCGCGGGCATCCAGCAGGATCTCGTCGCCTACGGCGACTTCTCGCTCGTCAGCGGTGCCCGCTCAATGCGCGAGCTGCTCGACAAGGAGCCGAAGCTCGACGCCGTGTTCGTGGCAAGCGACCTCATGGCGACGGGCGCGGTCTCTGTACTGCGCGAGCGCGGACTCCGCATTCCAGAGGATGTGGCTGTGGTCGGATTCGACGACAGCCCCGCGGCGATCGGCGGCGACATCCAGCTGACGACCGTCCACCAGCCGTCGATGGAGATGGGCGAGAAGATGGCCCACACCCTGCTCGCGCTCCTGCGCGGCGAGGACGTCGACCGCGAGTGCATCATGCCGACCCGCATGGTGGTGCGCGCAAGCGCCTGACTTCTAGCGCCTGCGCTCGTCGTCGAGGTCGATACGCACCTTGCCACTGAAGATGCCCTTGTCGCCGTCACCGGCTACTGGTGCGGGTGCCGGCAGGATGGTCTGGCGGTCGAGCTCGATCTGTGCCTCGTGACGTGTCGGGTTGAACACCTCGTCGATGCCACCGAGGCCGCCGCCCCCGCCGCTGGTCTTGTGCTGGTCGGAGAAGTCGACCCAGCCGCGCTTCTGCGCGATGACCCCGAGAACAACGGCCGCGACGATAATTGCGAGCACGATCCAGCCGGTCATGAGTCCACCCTACGTGGCACAACGATCGGACGCCCGTTGACCTCGGCGATATCAACCGCAAGCCCGTAGATCGACGTGACCCGCTCTGCCGTCAGCACCTCGGCTGGCGGACCGACGGCGACCACCGCTCCCGCGGCGACCATGGCGATGCGGTCGGCGTAGGCCGCTGCCAGGGAGAGGTCGTGCACGACGACGAGTACCGCATGGCCAGCGGCGGCACGCGCCCGAACAGCCCGCATCACGTCCTCCTGATGGCGGAGGTCGAGCGCGGCGGTCGGCTCGTCGAGCAGCAGGATGCCCGTCGCCTGTGCGAAGACGCGGGCGAGCGAGACGCGGGCCTTCTCTCCTCCGGAGAGCGAGGTGAAGCGCCGTGGAGCGAGCTGGTCGACGTCGGTGGCGATCATCGCATCCGCCGTCGCCGACTCGTCGTCGTCGAAGCGCGAGGTGCGGGCCCACGGGCTGCGGCCCATGAGCACGACCTGACCGACAGTGAACGGGAAGCTCAGCTGGTTCTCCTGGGTGAGAACAGCGCGCTCCCTTGCTAGCTCGAGGTGGCGCATCGTGCCTATCGGGCGATCCCCGATAGTGACCTCGCCCTCGGTGGCCGCCAGGTCACCGCTGAGCACGGAGAGCAGCGTCGACTTGCCGGCGCCGTTGGGGCCCACGACCGCGAGCACCTCGCCGGGACGCACGTCGAGGTCGACACCAGACAGAATGCGGGTGCCGTCGATGACGACGCCGACACCGCGGGCCCGTAGCGCGTCTAC
Organism: Conyzicola sp.; assembly: GCF_057073975.1. Taxonomy (NCBI): domain Bacteria; kingdom Bacillati; phylum Actinomycetota; class Actinomycetes; order Micrococcales; family Microbacteriaceae; genus Conyzicola; species Conyzicola sp. The sequence goes on from NZ_JBXMIS010000130.1 coordinate 17,172, forward strand.
CACTATGCCCACCCCCCGCTGCGCTTGCGCTGCCGGGAGAGCAGGTAGAAGAAGAACGGCCCGCCGACAAGAGAGGTGAGCATTCCGATGGGCAAGTCGGCGCCGGCGACGATCGTGCGCGCGAGCAGGTCGGCGAAGACGAGCAGCGCCCCTCCCCCGACCGCACTGGCCAGGATGAGCGGGCGATGCGACGGGCCGATTGCCATGCGGATGAGGTGCGGAACCACGAGCCCGACGAACGCGATGATGCCACAGAACGCGACCGCGACACCCGTGAGCAACGCGACGAGCACGATGGACCCGAGACGAAGGGCCTCGACGTTGACGCCCAGGTGGCGTGCGCTGCGTTCGCCGAGCGCGAGCAGGTTGAGTCGGCCGGCGATCGCGAGGGCGACCCCCGTGCCGATGGCGGCCACGACCGCAACGATCGCCACCTCATCCCAGCGGGACCCGTTGAGAGACCCGAGCTGCCAGAACACGATCTGCTCCCTGCTCGCCGCGGTGCCGGCGAACAGCAGAAAGGCGAGCCCCGCACCCGCGACGGCGTTGACCCCGATTCCGGTGAGCAGGAGCGTCACGACCTCCGTGCGGCCGTTGGAGCGCGAGACGGCGTAGACGACGAGGGTGGCAAGCAGCCCTCCGGCGAAGGCAAGCGCGGCGGTGCCGACTCCTCCGAGCCCGCCAGAGAGACCGAGTCCGCCGCCGAGCACGATGCCGAGAGCTGCGCCGAGGGCGGAACCGGATGCCACGCCGACGACCCCTGGCTCCGCGAGCGGGTTGCCGAACACGGCCTGCATGACCGCACCGGCCACGGCCAACGAGGCTCCGACCGCGAGTGCCATGACCACGCGGGGCAAGCGCACCACCCACAGGGTCGACTCGACGATCGGGTCGGTCGGTGCCCATCCGGTGGGTAGTCCGATCGCGCGCAGCAGCGATCCGGTCACCTCCGCCGGTGTGATCGCGAGCTGGCCGTTCACGGCAGACAGCATGACGCCAGCGACAAGGGCGATCGCAAGGGCAATGGTCAGCGCGACCCCGCGTGAGGTGCGGTTCACGGTACTCGGTGCAGCCAGTCGCTCGTGCCGAACTTCTCGGCGACGAGCTGCTCAGCCTTCGCAAGCTCCTCTGACGTGATCTCGCCCTCGGTGTAGCCGTAGAGCCCGCCGAACGTCGACTCCATGCGCTCGATGATCTGCGCCCTCGTCAAGCCCGTCTGGCTGCGAAGCGGATCGACGCGCTTGTTGGCGCTCTTGGTGCCCTTGTCGCTCATCTTCTCTCGGCCGATGCGCAGCACCTCGACCATTCGGTCGCCGTCCATGTCGTAGCTCATGGTGACGTGGTGCACGAGAGCCCCGTTGCCGAGCCGCTTCTGCGCGGCCCCGCCGATCTTGCCCGTCGGGCTCGTGATGTCGTTGAGGGGCTGGTACGTCGCCTCGATGCCGAGGGACTTGAGGGCGACGATGACCCACTCGTCGAGGAAGGCATAGGAGTCGGCGAAGCTCATGCCGCCGACGAGCTCGGTCGGCACGTAGATGGAGTAGGTGATGACCGACCCCTTCTCCATGAACATCGCACCACCACCGCTGATGCGACGGACGACCTCGAAGCCGTACTTGGCCGCGTTTTCGAGGTCGACCTCGTTCTTCACCGACTGGAAGCTGCCGATCACGACGGCAGGGCTCTCCCACTCCCAGATGCGAAGGGTCGGCTTGCGACGCCCCTCCCCCACCTCGTCGGTGAGCACCTGGTCGAGCGCCATCTGAAGCACGGGCGGATAGGCGGTGCCGTGCACGAGCTGCCAGTCGTAGTCGGTCCAGGTGGTGGCCTGGTGGATCGCACGGCGCACCGCGGTCGCCACGCCCTCCGGGCTGAAACCGAGCAGGATGGCGTCCTTCGGCAGGCCAGCCGACACCGCCTTCGCGATGGCAGCGCTGTCCGCGTCGGCGGACAACCCGTTCACCGCGACATTGATCGACTCGAGCGCGGAGTCCGGCTCGAGGAAGAAGTCGCCGGCGAGCCGGAAGTTCGCGATGCGCCCCTCGATGACGTCGAGGTCGACGACGACGAGCTTGCCTCCCGGGACCTTGTACTCGCCATGCATAAGGCAAGCCTAACTTGGCGCCGAGGGCGGTGCGCGCGAACGGGTGAGTCGGGCCTCGTGGTCACGATGTCGCTGGGAAGGCGACCGCGAGACCCGACTCTATCGATGTGGCTAGTCAGACGTGCACGGCTTGCCGTTCAGCGTGAACAGCAGCGGTTCCGGGCCGACAGCGCCGGAGGCGTTGAACCCGAACGTGATCTTCTTGCCAGCCGCGATCGTGCCGTTGTACGACAGGTTCGAGACCGCGACCACCGAGCCCGACTGGGTGTGCGATCCACTCCACAGGTTGGTCACCTTCTCTGTGCCGCCGAACGACCAGCGAAGGGTCCAGCCCTTGACGGCTGTCGAGCCGGTGTTGGAGATCCAGACCTGGTTGGTGGAGCCATTGGGCCAGGTTCCGTGAACGGTGTACGAGACGTGGCACGTCTGGGCGGCGATCGGCGGGTTGGCGAGCGCGATGAGCTCGCGAGCCTGCTGCGGGAACCACTGGCCTGCCGCCGGGTCGACGATGCCGCGCTCCGGGTCGAGGGGGCCGCCGGTGCCGCGGTAGCACTGGCCGTCCGACTCGCCTGGCACCTTGATCCACAGGAACGCGTCGATCAGCGCATTGCCGGTGTCGGTCGTCGGAGCGAGCCCGAGCCCGCGGTTCGGCGGGTTGCACCAGTCTTCCGCGTCGGTGTAGACACCAGCCGGGGGCGTCCACGGACCCTGGCCGTTGCGACTCGTGTCGATGACGAAGTGCTTCTGCAGGGCGGCGTTGCGCACGAGTCCGGTGTCGGCGAATGCCTGGTCGTAGGCCGCATCGGTGAGACCCCAGGTCGAGAAGTCGGCCGGGTTCGCCGGGTAGTACTGGCTTCCGCACCACTGCGGCTGGTACCAGCTGTTGGTGGAGAGGAAGATGCAGTCGGAGACCCAGCTGCCGTACTTCTTCAGGCGTTCCGTCGCGACGTAGTTCGATGCGTTGAGGAAGAAGCCGTCAGCGCGCTGCACGCCCGCCTTGATGAGACGGTCGCTCGCGTCACCCGCTCCGAGCCAGCCGCTGTGGGTGCCGTCGAGGTAGACGGCGGTCGCGGGCAGCGCCCCGAGCGCGTCGACGGCGTGGTTCAGCTGCACGAAGCGATCGGATGCCGCGGTAGCCGCATCCAGTTCGGCCGGTCGGCACCACTCCTGGTCTCCGTTCACCGTCGTGTACCACGGGATGATGCCGAGACCGTCTGGCTCGAGGATGACGACGGCGTCACGGCCCCCGATGCCGGCGGCGAACGCGTCGATCCACGCGGCGTACTCCGCCGTGTTTGCTGCGCCACCGGCCGAGTACTGGGCGCAGTCGCGGAACGGCAGGTTGTATGCCACGAGCACGGGAACGGAACCGTCGGCGGCCGCACCCGTGACGACCGCGTTGACGGCTGCCTTCACCTCGGCCGGCGTGCCCTTGGTGAACCAGTTCGCGCTGGGGAAGCTGCCGAGCAGCTGCGCGTCGGCGCGTGCCTGGCCGGTGAGCGTGGCCGCCGCCTGCAGGGTGGTGCTGGTTGGATTGACGTACAGGCGGTCGCCGACGTCGAGGACATCCTCTGCGGATGCCGGGCTCGCAACCGCGAACACGGTCACGGCGAGCGCTGCGGTCGTGACAACCGACAGTGCTCGACTCTTCGTTGAGTTGAACATTCGAACCTCTCTGGCCTTGCGCCGTCCACAGTGACGACGTCGTAGTCAGGTGCCGCGGGAGCGCCCCCGCGGTCAACCGTGGGAGCGCTCCCACATGTTGACTCGGTATAACTCTTGTACTACCCCCGAATTGGTGTCAAGCAAAACCTCGAGGTGACCGTTCACAACCGCCGAATACGAGCTATTCGGCTCGGGAAAGGCCAAGTCGAGGCTCGAGCCAGACGAGCAGGTCGTCGCGAACCTCCTGCTGGTTGATCTCGTTGAAGACCTCGTGACGGGCGCCGGTGTAGACGACGACCTCGACATCCGTCAGCTGTCCGCGCTGCACGTAGTCGTCGGCGAGCTTCTGCACGCTGACCTCGCCGCCGAGAGGGTCCTCATCGCCGATGATGATGAGGATGGGCACGTCGGCCGGCATCGGAGACCGCGGGCGACCGAAGAGCTTGAGCCCGTCGATCGGGCCGAACAGCTTGAGCGCGTCGGCGTAGAACGTCAGCTCGTCGTCGAGGAAGGCCTGCGACACCGCGGTATCCCGACTCAGCCACTCATAGCCGGTCGAACCGAGGTGCTTGTGCTTCGCGTTGAGGTCGCCGCTGTTCATCTGGCCGGGAACGCGGTGGGCTGTTCCGCTGAGCACCACGGCGGTGAAGTCGCCGATGTGGTCGTTGAGCAGGATCTGGCCGAGCAGCGATCCCCACGAGTGGCCGAGGAACGCGATAGGCAGCCCGGGGTTCTCGGCCGCGATGATGCCGGTGAACTGGTGGAGGTCGTCGACCTCCGCGCGGATGCCGCCCTTGCCCGGTCGGCCGAGCTTCGAGCGGTCGTTGCCGAACTGCTGCAGCCCGGTCTGACCGTGACCGCGGTGGTCGTTGGCGTAGACGCTGATGCCGTGCTCGACCAGCTGGTCGGCGAGCGCCTGGTAGCGCAGTGCGTACTCGCCGAGACCGTGCGCGACCTGCAGCACAGCGCGGGGGTTCTTCGCACGCCACACGTAGTAGTGGATCGTCACCCCGCCCGCGTCGACGAAGGTCGCCTTCTCTGGCGTCGTGGTTGCTGGCATCGTTGCCTCCCGTGTTGGCTCAATCGTACGGGTCGGGCTACGCCTCGCGGGTGATCTCCACGGTGACGAAGAGCTCGGAGCCGTAGGGGCCGGCGTACACGCCGCGCAGCGGCGGCACGTCGTTGTAGTCGCGGCCGCGACCGACGGTGACGTGGCGGTCGCCGATGTCGATCTGGTTGGTCGGGTCGAATCCACGCCACTCCCCGCAGTACCACTCGACCCAGGCGTGCGACTCGCCCGCGATGGTCTCGCCGATCGCCGCGTCGGGCTTGGGGTGCAGGTATCCGGAGACGTAGCGGGCGGGGATGCCGACTGAGCGCAGCGCGCCGAGGGCGATGTGGGTGATGTCCTGGCAGACGCCCTTGCGCACGGCCCACGCCTCCGAGGCCGTCGAGTGCACACCGGTGATTCCGTGCATGTACTCCACCGCCTCGCCGATCGCGGTGCAGATCGCGAGGGCGGCATCGCAGGGACTCTCGTGCTGGTCGGCGATGGAACGCGCGAGCGCAGCCACCTCATCCGGTGGAGCGGTGCGCCGCGTCTGCGTGCTCTGCTCGATGTTCTCCGTCGTCTTCTCAATGTCGAGGGCGAGCTCGGCCCAGGTCACATCGTGCGCCTCGTGCACGCGAGGGCGCACCTCGACGAGACTCGTCGCGGTCAGGGCCAGCTCCTTGTGCGGCGTGAGGATCTCGAACGACGAGACGCGCGAGCCCCAGTAGTCGACATAGGAGTGGTGGCTCGACATCGGCAGGATCTCGAGGTTCGAGTAGAGCACGAGCTGGCCGTCGGCGGAGGCCGGCAGCATCCGGGCCTCGTTGTACGAGGCGGTGACGTCGCCGCCATAGTGGAAGCCGGTCATGTGCTTGATTCTCAGGCGGTTCATCCGGTCTCCCCCACCCAGCTCGGGGCGGCGTTCGTGGGGAAGTAGCGCTGGCGGATCGCCTCGGACGCGGCGCTCGTGGCGAGCTGCACGTTGTCCATGTGGCGCGGCAGGTCTTCGAGGATCTCGGCGATCGGGCGGTACTCGAGCTCGCTGCGGATCTGGCCGAGCAGGCGCTGCGCCTGGTCGCTCACACCGCTGCGCTCTGAGCGCGGCTCGAGGTCGCGCATGCATTGCTCTGCACGCGTGACGGAGAACAGGATGCTGCGCGGGAACAGCCGGTCGAGCAACAGGAACTCGGCGGCGTTACGCGCGCTCGGCACGCCACGGTAGGTGCGGAGGTAGGCCTCGTACGCGCCGCAGCTGCGAAGGATGGTGGTCCAGCTTGGCCCGCTCGCCTCGGTCAGCGAGCGCGTCGCGAGCAGTCGCGCCGTCATGTCGGCCCGCTCGATCGAGCGGCCGAGCGTGAAGAACTGCCAGGCCTCGTCGCGGCTCGTCGCCGACTCGATGATGCCGACGGCGAGAGCGCTGCGCTCGCGCACCCAGCCGAAGAACTCGTGCACCTTGTCGCTCGAGACCTTGCGCGGCATGCGCGCGCGGGTCGTGTTGAGGCACTCCCATAGCTCTGTGCTGACGATCTCGCGGGCGCGGCGGGCGTTCTCGCGGGCTGCCCCGAGCGAGTAGGCGATCGACGCCGGCTCGGAGCGGTCGACGGCGAGTATCTCCAGCACGCGCTGGCGGGTGAGCGTGGTGTCTTCCGGCACCTCGGAACCCATGACGCTCAGCAGCGACCGGCAGGCGAGGTCCTCCTCGATCCACTGGTCCTCGAGCAGCAGCTGCAGGTGAACGTCGAGGATGCGGGCGGTGCCGTCGCTCCGCTCGATGTAGCGGCCGATCCAGAACAGGCTTTCGGCGATCCGGCTCAGCATTCCGTCCCCATTTCGTCGGAGCTGGAGCTATGGACTCGACCCGCGCGATATATCTGGGGCGGTGAGTTCGTAGCTGGAGCTGTGGGGGAATCGTGAGACTGCTGCTGCTGCTCCTGCTGGCCGTGGCCGAGCGGGCGGTCCATCGGGCCGTGGTCCTGCACGTGGTCTGGTGTGATGATCGGGATCGCCTGGGTGCGCGCGGCCTGGTCGGCGACGAGGCCCTGGATGCTGTGCCTCGACACCTGCAGCGGGTCGAGCCCGACGACCCAGGTGTCCTTCGAGCCGCCGCCCTGCGAGGAGTTGACCACGAGCTCGCCCTCGGGGAGCGCGACCCGGGTGAGGCCACCGGGCAGCACCCAGATGTCCTTGCCGTCGTTGACCGCGAAGGGGCGGAGGTCGGCGTGCCGAGGGCGCATGCCGTCTTCGACGAGGGTCGGGATGGTGGAGAGCTGCACGACCGGCTGGGCGATCCATCCGCGGGGGTCGGCGAGCAGTCGCTCGCGCAGGTCGTCGAGCTCCTTGGCCGAGGCGGCCGGGCCGACGACGAGGCCCTTGCCGCCGGATCCGTCGACGGGTTTGACGACGAGTTCATCGAGACGGTCGAGAACCTCTTCGAGGCTTGCCGGATCCTCCAGCCGCCACGTGTCGACATTCTTGAGGATGGGCTCCTCAGAGAGGTAGTACCGGATGAGGTCGGGCAGGTACGTGTAGACGAGCTTGTCGTCTGCGACGCCGTTTCCGACCGCGTTGGCGATCGTCACGTTGCCGAGGCGCGCGGCAAGCAGCAGGCCAGGGCTGCCGAGCATGGAGTCGGCACGAAACTGCAGCGGGTCGAGGAACTCGTCGTCGACGCGGCGGTAGATGACGTCGACGCGCGTCGGGCCCGCGGTCGTGCGCATCCACACCTTGCCGCCGGAGCAGAACAGGTCGCGGCCCTCGACGAGCTCGACGCCCATGAGGCGCGCGAGCAGGGTGTGCTCGAAGTAGGCGGAGTTGTAGACGCCGGGGGTGAGCACGACGACGTTCGGCTCGTCCACGCCCTCTGGCGCGGAGGCGCGCAGTGCCTGCAGCAGCTTGTGCGGGTAGTCGCCGACGGGGCGAACCCGCATCGAGACGAAGAGCTCTGGCAGGGTCTGCGCCATGACACGGCGGTTCGAGATGACGTAGCTGACACCGGAGGGAACACGCACGTTGTCTTCGAGCACGCGCCAGCCGCCATGCTCGTCGCGGATGAGGTCGATGCCGCTCACCTGGATGCGCACGCCGTTGGCCGGTTCGATGCCAGCGGCCTCGCGGTGGAAATGACTGGACGACGTGATCAGCCGAGCGGGGATCACCCCGTCGCGCACCGCCTGCTGCTTGCCGTACACATCGGCGAGGAAGGCCTCGAGCGCCTTGACCCGCTGCTTGATTCCGGCCTCGACCTCGACCCACTCTGCCTGCTCGATCACGCGGGGAACGGCGTCGAGCGGGAACGGGCGCTCCTCGCCGGCGAAGTCGAAGGTGACGCCCTGGGCGAGGTACGAGCTCGCGAGGGCATCGGTGCGGCCGCGCAGCTCTTCCTGCGTCATCTGCGCGAGGGCGGCGTGGATGTCTTTGTAGGCACCGCGGGCAGTGCCGGGCTTGGAGAACATCTCGTCGAACGGGGGCGCGCTCTTGGGCCGCAGCGCAGTGGCCGCGTAGCCGTCGAACAGGTCGCCCATTGCCCCAGCTTAGGCGGGGGATGTTGCGGCGTTGTTTCCGGCGACGGCGCTAGTCGCGCACGGTGCTCTGCCGCACCACCAGCTCCGGCTGGAACACGACCTGGCGGGGATCGATCGCTGGGTCAGCTGCCTCCTCGAGGAGAATCTGCACCGCGGTCTCCCCGATGAGCGCGCTCGGCTGGCGAATCGAAGTGAGCGGGAAGACCGTGGCCCGCGCGAAGTCGATGTCGTCGTACCCGATGAGGGCGATCTCGTCTGGCACACGCACGGCAGACCCGTTCATCACGAGTGCCTGCAGCACACCGACGGCGACGAGGTCGTTGGCGGCGAAGATCGCATCGGGTCGATCAGCAGCGGATCGCGCCACGATCTCGAGACCGGCCGTGCGCCCGGCGAGCACGCTGAGGGCATCGACCTCGATCACCTCCAGCTCGACTCCCGGGTGCCGAGCGGCGGTGCGGCGCGCGCCCTCGAGCCGGTCCGTCACCTGGCGAATCGACATCGGCCCCCCGATGAAGGCGACACGGCGGCGGCCGATCGCGACAAGGTGCTCCATGGCGAGGGTGCCGCCGGCGATGTCATCGACGGAGACGGAGCTGAAGCTGGGGTCGGCAGTCGTGCGGTCGACAAGCACGGCGGGAATGCCGCGGTCGCGCAGCAGCCGCAGCCGAGCGGTGATGTCGCCAAGGGGCGAGATGAGAACGCCACGCATGCGCTGCTGCTCGAACAGGTCGAGGTAGACCGCCTCGCGGTCCTCCTTCTCGTCGCTGTTGCCGAGGATGATCGAGTAGCCGGCGCGCATCGCCTCGTCTTCCGCTCCGCGCGCCAGGTCGGTGAAGAACGGGTTGCCGACGTCGAGGATGACGAGGCCGATCGCGGTGCTCCGCCCGGCCCGCAGCTGGCGAGCCGCATCGTTGCGCACGTAGCCAAGCTCGCGGATGGCCTGGTCGACGCGTGCGGCGACCTCTGGTGAGACGCGCTCGCGGGCGTTGAGGACGTTGGATACGGTGCCGACCGAGACGGCGGCACGCGCCGCGACATCCTTGATGCTGACTGCCACTGCCACCTCCTCGTGTCGTCCGCGCTCCCCGCGGTGATTGCTCATCGTAGCGGCGCACGCGTGGAATGTAACGATTCACCGAATTGCCCCCGCGGACTTGACCTCATCGGAACCGCGACCGTAGAGTGCATTCAGTTCACCGTCTTGAAACGTTTCATACCGCACAGCGAGTCCTCACCGCCGAGATCCCGATTGGTACACCGTCAATGTCGACACCACGCACACCGCCAGCGCCGAGCGCGCTAGAGCTGCGCGACGTCGCCAAGGCATTCGGCGCCGTTGTCGCGCTCAGCCGCGGCAGCCTTCGCCTGGAGAACAACTCGATCCACGCCCTCGTCGGCGAGAACGGCGCAGGCAAGTCGACCATCGTCAAGATCATCGCCGGCCTGTACCAGCGCGACGCGGGAGACTTCGAGCTCGCGGGCGAGCCGGTGGACTTTCGCTCCACCGCAGAGTCGAAGGCCGCCGGCATCGCGGTCATCTACCAGGAGCCGACCCTCTTTCCCGATCTCTCTGTGACAGAGAACATCTTCATGGGCCGCCAGCCGACGCTCTCGTTCGGCCGCATCGACCGCAGGCGCATGCGCGACGAGGCACTTGGCCTGTTCTCGCGCCTCGGCGTTCGCATCGACCCTGATCGCCCGACGCTCGGCCTCTCGATCGCCGACCAGCAGATCATCGAGATCGCCAAGGCCATCTCGCTCGACGCCCGCGTGCTCGTCATGGACGAGCCGACCGCCGCCCTCAGCGGCGTCGAGGTCGAGCGGCTCTTCGCCGTCGCCCGCAGCCTGCGCGACGAGGGCCGCGCACTGCTCTTCATCTCCCACCGCTTCGACGAGGTCTTCGACCTCTGCGACACCGTGACGGTCATGCGCGACGGCGCCTACATCTCGACCGGCCCGATCACCGAGACGACCGTCGAGACGATCGTGCGCGAGATGGTCGGCCGCGATGTTGCCACGCTCTTCCCGAAGGAAGAGGCGGTCATCGGTGACGACGTGCTCGTCGTCTCCGGCCTCACCGAGCCGGGCGTCTTCCATGACATCGACTTCACCGTGCGCTCCGGCGAGATCGTCGGCCTGGCCGGTCTCGTCGGCGCGGGCCGCAGTGAGATCGCCCGCGCGATCTTCGGCATCGACCCGTACTCCAGCGGTAGCGTGACGATGAAGGGGCGCCCTCTTGCCAAGCGGAGCCCCAAGGCCGCGATGGATGCCGGACTCGCCCTTGTGCCAGAGGACCGCCGCAAGCAGGGCCTCGTGCTCGAATCCACGGTCGCGGGCAACACGACGCTCGCCATCCGCCGCTCCCTCTCCCGCTTCGGGTTGCTGTTCCGCTCCGCGGAGAACGCGGCGGCGCGCACCTGGGCCAGTCGCCTCGAGGTCAAGGCCGCGTCGCTCGACGTCGAGGCGGGCACCCTCAGTGGCGGCAACCAGCAGAAGGTGGTGCTGGCCAAGTGGCTCGCGACCAACCCGAGCGTGCTCATCATCGACGAGCCGACGCGCGGCATCGATGTGGGAACGAAGGCAGAGGTGCACCGACTGCTGTCGCAGCTCGCGGGGCAGGGCCTCGGCATCCTCATGATCTCGTCAGAGCTGCCGGAGGTGCTCGGCATGGCCGACCGCGTGCTCGTCGTGCACGAGGGCCGCATCACCGCGAACCTCTCGCGCGAGGACGCGACGGCAGAGACCGTCATGTTCGCCGCCACCCACTCGACGGAGGCCGCCAAGTGACCACGACCATGGCACCAGAGACCATCGGCGGCCGCGTGCTGCACGCCCTCGGCGGCTTCGCCAAGGCGCGCGAGACCGGAATCCTGATCGCGCTCGTGCTCGTCGTCGTCGCGGCGACGGCCAAGAACCCGAGCTTCCTGTTCAGTGCCGACGGGTTCCGCGACCTGCTGCTGTCGCCATCCATCCTGCTTCTCGTCGCCATCGGCCAGGCGATCGTGATCATCACCCGCAACGTCGACCTGTCGGTCGGCTCGGTAGTCGGGCTGACGGCCTACCTGACGGGCCGTCTGTTCATCGACGTCCCGGGCATCCCGATCGTGGCCGTCTTCGCGATCGGAATCCTCGCGGGCGGCGTGCTCGGGCTCGTCAACGGTGCCCTCGTCGCGTTCGCGAAGGTGCCGGCACTCGTCATCACCCTCGGAACGCTCTACGCCTACCGCGGCATCAACGTGCTGTGGACGGGCAGCGACCGCATCAACGCGAGCGACATGCCAAAGGAGTTCCTCGGGCTCGGCACCGCGCAGATCCTCTACATTCCGGTGCTGACGATCATCGCCCTCGTGGTGCTCGTCGCCGCGGGCTGGTACCTGCGCAACCAGCGCGCCGGCCGCGAGCTGTACGCCATCGGATCCGACCCGGATGCCGCCAACCTCTACGGCCTGAAGGTCACCCAGCGCGTGCTGCTGGCCTTCGTTCTCAGCGGCGCCCTCGCCGGGCTCGCCGGCGTGCTCTACGCGGCCCGCTACGGCACGGTCAACTCGCAGGTCGGATCCAACTACGAGCTGACCGCGGTCGGCGCCGCGGTCATCGGCGGCGTCGCCATCTTCGGCGGAAGCGGAACCGTCTGGGGTGCCGCGATCGGCGCATACCTGCTGTACACGATCAACCGGGCGCTGCCGATTCTCGGGGTGCAGGACTTCTGGCAGCGCGCCGTCGTCGGCGTGCTCATCATCGGGGCCATCGTGCTCGATCGCGTGCTCGCGCTGCGAACGGCCCGCAAGCTCGCCGAGGCAAGGGATGCCACCAATGACTGACACCGCAACGTCGAGCACCCGCACCTACCCCGACTACGCCAGCCCGTGGTGGCGCCGCGTGCTGCTCACCCGCGAGACCGCGGTGATCGCCGCCCTCGCAATCGTGTGGATCTACGCCTACACGCAGGTGCCGTACTTCGCCGCGCCGATCACCCTCACCTACCTCCTGCTCGACGTCGCGCCGATCCTGCTCATGGCACTGCCGATGACGCTCGTGATCATCACCGGCGAGATCGACCTGTCGGTTGCCAGCGTCGTCGGGCTCTCGAGCGTGCTGCTCGGCACCCTGCACCAGGGCGGGATGCCGATCGAGACGGCCGCGCTCATCGCCATCCTGGTCGGCGCGCTTGCCGGCGCGCTCAACGGCTTCCTCATCACGGTGGTCGGCCTGCCGTCCCTCGCGGTAACCATCGGCACCCTCGCGCTATACCGCGGCCTCGCTGTCGGACTGCTCGGCACCACTGCCGTCACCGACTTCACTGCCGCGTGGAAGGAGTTCGCGAAGTCGAAGCTGTTCGGCACGCCGATCCCGACGATCATCCTGATCTTCGTCATCCTCGCCGTCGCCTTCGCGGTCGTGCTGCACTTCACGTCGTTCGGGCGCGGAATCTACGCGATCGGGCAGAGCGCTGAGACCGCGCGGTTCTCCGGTGTGCGCGTCGAGCAGACCAAGTTCATCCTCTTCGTGCTGAGTGGTGCCGTTGCTGCCCTCGCCGGCATCTACTACACGCTGCGCTTCGGCAGTGCCCGCGGCGACAACGCGGCGGGCATGGAACTCGGCGTCATCGCCGCAGTGCTGCTCGGCGGCGTCTCGATCTTCGGTGGTCGCGGTGCCCTGCACGGCGTCATTGCCGGGGTGCTGCTCATCGGGGCCCTCTCAAGTGCCCTTCGCCTCGCGTCGGTCACCTCCGACGTCATCAACATCATCACGGGAGCACTGCTCATCGCCTCCGTGGTGTCTACAAGCGTCCTGGCCTGGGTGCGCCGCAAGCGCGCCCGCCCAGGCGGAAGAAAACCAGGGTCCCTCGCCGCCGCCAAGGGCTAGGGCCTCAGCCCGCTGATGCAATCACATCGGCACCCACCACTAGTAACAGGGAGAACAATGATGTTGTTTCACACCAAGGCTCGCGCGGGCGTGCTGACGGCTGTCGCCGTCTCGCTGGCGCTCGTCGCCACCGGATGCGCCGCTCCAACCCCGACCGACAACGGCTCCGGCGACGGTGGCGACGCCAACCTCGCCATCACCTTCGTGCCGAAGAACCTCGGCAACGCCTACTTCGACACCTCCGACGCCGGCGGCAAGGAGGCCATCGAAGAATTCGGTGGCACCTACGACGAGCAGGCCCCGGCCACGGGCTCGCCCGACGGCCAGGTCTCGTTCATCAACACGCTCACCCAGCAGGGCGTCGGCGGACTCGTGGTCTCGGCCAACGACCCCACCGCGATCTGCGACGCCCTCAACGAGGCCCGCGATGCCGGCGTCAAGGTTGTCACCTTCGACTCCGACACCGACGCCGAGTGCCGCGACATCTTCATCAACCAGGCAACGAGCGAGGGCATCGCGAAGATCCAGGTCGACCTGATCGCGGAGCAGATCGGCGACGCCGGCGAGATCGCCATCCTGTCGGCCACCGCCAACGCGACGAACCAGAACGCCTGGATCGAGCTCATCAAGACCGACCTCGCAGAGAACCACCCCGACATCACCCTCGTCGAGGTCGTCTACGGCGACGACGACGACCAGACGTCGTTCGACAAGACCGCTGCCCTGCTGCAGACCTACCCCAACCTCAAGGGCATCATCTCCCCGACCACGGTCGGCATCTCTGCGGCGGCCCGCTACCTGCAGACCTCGGAGTTCAAGGGCAAGGTCGCACTGACCGGACTCGGAACCCCGAACCAGATGCGCGACTTCGTCACCGACGGCACCGTCACGGCGTTCGCGTTGTGGAACCCGGCCGACCTCGGCTACCTCGCCGCGTACGCAGCCAAGGCGCTCATCGAGGGTGAGATCACCGGAGCAGAGGGCGACACGTTATCGGCAGGCAAGCTCGGCGACTACACGGTCGGCGAGAACGGCACCGTACTGCTTGGTGACCCGTACACCTTCAACGCAGAGAACATCGGCGACTTCGACTTCTAAGAAGCAGCCCGCTTGACCTCCCGGGCGGAAATTC
>NZ_JBXMIS010000131.1:0-7431 GCF_057073975.1 Conyzicola sp.
CTCTCGAGCACACCCGCAAGGCCGTCGAACGCGGACGGGCCCAGCACGCCGAGTGGGACGAGAAGCTCGCCGCGTGGGCGTCGGCCAACCCCGAGAAGAAGGTCATGCTCGACCGCATCCTCGCGAACGAGCTGCCCGACTGCGTCGAAGAGGCACTCCCCGTCTTCGAGGCCGGCAAGGACGTCTCGACCCGTGCCGCGTCGGGCAAGGTCATCAACGCCCTCGCCGGCGTCGTCCCCGAGCTCTGGGGCGGCTCCGCCGACCTCGCCGAGTCGAACAACACGACGATCGCCGGTGCGAAGTCGTTCGTTCCGGCCGAATGGTCGACCCACGAGTGGACCGCCGAGAAGTACGGGCGGGTGCTGCACTTCGGCATCCGTGAGCACGCGATGGGGGCGATCCTCAACGGCATCACCCTGCACGGCAACACGCGTCCCTTCGGTGGCACGTTCCTCATCTTCAGCGACTACATGCGCCCCGCCGTGCGCCTCGCCGCGCTGATGAAGTCGCCCGCGATCTACGTCTGGACCCACGACTCAGTCGCCCTCGGTGAAGACGGACCGACCCACCAGCCGATCGAGCAGCTCGCGACCCTCCGCGCCATCCCCGGACTCGACATCGTGCGCCCCGGCGACGCGAACGAGACCGCGTGGGCATGGAAGACGATCCTCGAGCGCCGCAACGGACCCGCCGGCATCGCCCTGACCCGCCAGAACATCCCGGTGTTCGCGCGCGGCGAGGGTGACGCGAGCGGCGAGACCTTCGCCTCGGCCAAGAACGTCGCCAAGGGTGCCTATGTGCTCGCCGAGGCGCCGAACGGCACGCCAGACGTCATCTTCATCGCGACCGGCTCAGAGCTGCAGATCGCGGTGGACGCCCGTGAGGCACTCAAGGCCGATGGCATCAACGCGCGCGTCGTCTCCGCCCCGAGCCTCGAGTGGTTCGAGGAGCAGGATGCCGCCTACCGCGAGTCCGTGCTTCCCGCTGCCATCAAGGCCCGGGTCTCGATCGAGGCCGGACTCAGCCTCGGCTGGGAGAAGTACGTCGGCGACGCCGGCCGCTCCGTCTCGATCGAGCACTTCGGTGCATCGGCCGACTACAAGACCCTGTTCCGTGAGTTCGGAATGACGACAGAGGCCGCCGTGGCCGCCGCCAAAGATTCGATCGCCGCCGCGTAGGCGTCGTCAAGAAAGAAGAAGCAATGACTACTCCCACCGCAGCCCTCTCCGCCGTCGGCGTCAGCATCTGGCTCGACGACCTCTCCCGTGACCGCATCCAGTCGGGCGGCCTCGAGAAGCTCATCGCCGAGAAGAACGTCGTCGGTGTCACCACCAACCCGACGATCTTCGCCGGCGCGCTCGCCAAGGGCACGACCTACGACACCCAGGTCGGCGAGCTGGCCAAGGCCGGCACGAGCGTCACCGACGCCGTCTTCGAGATCACCACGGATGACGTGGCCGCCGGCTGCGACATCTTCCGCGGCGTCTACGACTCCACCAACGGCCAGGACGGCCGCGTCTCGATCGAGGTCGAGCCCGGCTTCGCCCACGATGCCGCCGCGACCATCGAGCAGGGCACTGCGCTGTTCACGAAGGTCAACCGCCCGAACGTCATGATCAAGGTGCCTGCCACGGTCGAGGGCCTCGAGGCGATCACCGCTCTGACGGCAGAGGGCATCAGCGTCAACGTGACGCTGATCTTCAGCCTGCAGCGCTACCGCGATGTCATCAACGCCTACCTCACTGGGCTCGAGCAGGCCAAGGCAGCTGGCAAGGACCTCTCGACGATCCACTCGGTCGCCTCCTTCTTCGTGTCGCGCGTCGACACCGAGATCGACAAGCGACTTGAGGCCGTCGGCACCCCAGAGGCGCTCGCGCTGAAGAGCAAGGCCGGCGTCGCCAACGCCCAGCTGGCCTACCAGGTCTTCGAGCAGGAGTGGGCGACCGACCGCGCCAAGGCCCTCCTCGCCTCCGGTGCCAACGCCCAGCGCCCGCTGTGGGCGTCGACCGGCGTCAAGGACCCGAACCTCCCCGACACCCTCTACGTCACCGAGCTCGCGGTCGCCAACGTCGTGAACACGATGCCGGAGAAGACGCTAGAGGCCACCTTCGACCACGGTGTGATCGCCGGGGATGCCGTCACCGGCTCCTACGCCGCCGCCGCCGAGGTGCTCGACGCGGTTGCCGCGCAGGGCATCTCCTATGACGACGTGACCGCGCTGCTCGAGAAGGAGGGCGTTGAGAAGTTCATCGTCTCCTGGAACGAGCTGCTCGACACCGTCAGCGCCGCGCTAGAAGCAGCCAAGTGAGCATCAAGCTCCATGTGACGGGTGCCGCGGCCGAGGCCGCGGACCGCATCGTGCCGCAGCTCGTCAGCGATCTGGTCGCCAGCCGAATCACCGGCCAGGACTCGTCGCTCTGGGGCGCGGACGCCGAGGCGGAGGCCAGCGTGCGACTCGGATGGGTCGAGTCTGTTGCGATCTCCAGCGGTCTCGTCGACGACATCGTCGAGCTTCGTGAGCGCCTCGTCAACGACTACGGGGTCAACCACTTCGTGCTCGGCGGCATGGGCGGCTCGTCGCTCGCGCCAGAGGTCATCACGCGCACCCAGGGCGTGCACCTCACGGTGCTCGACTCGACCGACCCCGCGCAGGTTCTCGCCGCGGTCGCCGACCGCCTCGAGACCACCGCGGTCATCATCTCGTCGAAGTCGGGCGGAACCGTCGAGACCGACAGCCAGAAGCGCACCTACGAGAAGGCCTTCCGCGACGCCGGCATCGACCCGCTCGAGCGCATCGTGGTCGTCACCGATCCAGGCTCCCCACTCGATGTCGCGGCTCGCGCCGACGGCTACCGCGTGTTCAACGCCGACCCGAACGTCGGCGGCCGCTACTCGGCGCTGACCGCCTTCGGGCTCGTGCCGTCCGGCCTCGCCGGTGTCGACATCCAGGCACTCCTCGACGAGGCGGACGCCGCCCTCTTCGAGCTTGCCAGCGACAACGAGCAGAACCCTGGTCTCATCCTCGGCGCCGCCATTGCCGGAACCGTGCCGCTCAAGAACAAGCTCGGCATCGTCGCAGACGGCACCCACATCGTGGGATTCGGCGACTGGGTCGAGCAGCTGATCGCCGAGTCGACCGGCAAGATCGGCCGCGGCCTTCTTCCCGTCGTGCTCGGCACTGACGCACCGGAGCTCACGCAGCGTCCCGACGACCTCCAGATCGTGCGGCTCGTCGGCGACTTCGACGACACAGAGCACGTCATCGAGGGCGAGATCGAGATCACCGGCACGCTCGGCGCGCAGCTGCTGACCTGGGAGTACGCGACCGTGGTTGCCGGGCGCCTGCTCGGCATCAACCCGTTCGACCAGCCAGACGTGGAGTCGGCCAAGATCGCTACCCGCGGCCTTCTCGACAACCGGCCAGAGCCTGCAGCACCCGCGTTCGTCGACGGCGGCATCGAGGTGCGTGGCACCTCCGACGTCGTTGCGGGAGCAACCGACCTCGACGGGGCCATCTCTGCCCTGCTCTCGTTCCTCGGCGAGGACGGCTATCTCTCGGTGCAGGCCTACCTCGACCGCACCGCCAACGCTGGCCTCGCATACGTGCGCGACTCGCTCGCGGCTCGCGCGAACCGCCCGGTCACGTTTGGATGGGGCCCCCGGTTCCTCCACTCGACCGGCCAGTTCCACAAGGGCGGGCCCGCCATCGGCGTCTTCCTGCAGATCACCAGCGTCGGCGGAGCCGACCTCGCGATTCCCGAGCGCCCGTTCACCTTCGGCCAGCTCATCCAGGCGCAGGCTGCCGGCGACGCGAGCGTGCTCGCGGAGCACGGCCGACCGGTGCTGACACTCACGCTGACCGACTCCGCTGCCCAGCTCCCTGCGCTCATTGCCGCACTGAGCTCCACGCACCTCAGCTAGACAAGGAACCGCATGTCCCCCGTGGAGATCACTCCAGAGTTCAACCCGCTGCGGTTGACCTCCGACCGGCGGCTCAACCGCATCGCCGGCCCCAGCGGCCTCATCATCTTCGGCGTGACCGGCGACCTGTCGCACAAGAAGCTGATGCCGGCCGTCTACGACCTCGCCAACCGCGGTCTTCTTCCCCCCGGCTTCGCACTCGTCGGCTTCGCCCGCCGCGACTGGGTGGATCAGGATTTCGAGAAGGTCGTGTACGAGGCCGTCAAGCAGTACGCCCGCACCCCCTTCGATGAAGACGTCTGGAAGCAGCTCGCGCAGGGCATCCGCTTCGTGCAGGGCGAGTTCGACGACGACAAGGCGTTCGCCAAGCTCAAGGAGACGATCGAGGAGCTCGACCGCGACCGTGGCACGATGGGCAACCACGCCTTCTACCTGTCGATTCCGCCGAAGGCCTTCCCGCTCGTGACCGAGCAGCTCAAGGAGTCTGGGCTCGCGGAGCAGCAGGACGGCCAGTGGCGCCGCGTCGTCATCGAGAAGCCGTTCGGCAGCGACCTGAAGACGGCTCGCGAGCTCAATGCGGTCGTCGAGAGTGTCTTCCCGGCCGACAGCGTCTTCCGCATCGACCACTACCTCGGCAAGGAGACAGTGCAGAACATCCTCGCGCTGCGCTTCGCCAACCAGCTCTACGAGCCCATCTGGAACGCGAACTACGTCGACCACGTGCAGATCACGATGGCAGAGGACATCGGGGTCGGAGGCCGCGCCGGGTACTACGACGGTATCGGCGCCGCTCGCGACGTCATCCAGAACCACCTGCTGCAGCTGCTCGCCCTCACCGCGATGGAGGAGCCGATCTCGTTCGACGCCGCCGATCTGCGGGCGGAGAAGGAGAAGGTGCTCGCCGCCGTCAACCTGCCGAAGGACCTCAGCACTGCCACCGCGCGCGGTCAGTACGCGAGCGGATGGCAGGGCGGTGAGAAGGTCATCGGCTTCCTCGACGAGGACGGCATGAACCCCGAGTCCCTCACCGAGACCTACGCGGCCATCAAGCTGGAGATCGGCACCCGCCGGTGGAACGGCGTGCCGTTCTACCTCCGCGCTGGCAAGCGTCTCGGCCGCCGGGTCACCGAGATCGCCGTGGTGTTCAAGCGTGCGCCTCAGCACCTCTTCGCCGAGAGCCAGACCGGCGTGCTCGGGCAGAACGCCCTCGTCATCCGTGTTCAGCCCGATGAGGGCGTCACCATCCGCTTCGGCTCGAAGGTGCCGGGCGCCGGCTCGCAGGTGCGCGACGTGACGATGGACTTCGGATACGGTCACGCCTTCACCGAGGCGAGCCCGGAGGCATACGAGCGTCTCATTCTCGACGTGCTGCTCGGCGACCCACCGCTGTTCCCCCGCCACGAGGAGGTCGAGCTCAGTTGGAAGATCCTCGATCCGATCGAGGAGTTCTGGGCGACCCAGGGCCAGCCAGAGCAGTACCGCCCCGGAACCTGGGGACCGGCATCCGCTGACGAACTACTTGCCCGCGACGGCCGAGTCTGGAGACGCCCATGATCGTCGACCTACCCAACACCACGACGAGCGCCATCTCGAAGACGCTCGTGAAGATCCGCGAGGAGGGCGGCGCTGTCGCCCTCGGGCGTGTGCTCACGCTGGTGATCTCGACGGTGCTCGGCGACGAGGAGGAGGCCATCGAGGCCGCCAACGACGCCTCCCGCGAGCACCCCATGCGGGTCATCGTCATCTCCACCGGACCCGACGACAAGCGCACGGAGAAGGATGCCCGGCTCGACGCCCAGATCCGCGTGGGCGGTGACGCCGGCGCGAGCGAGGTCATCGTCGTGCGCGCCTACGGCGACGCCTCCGTCGACCAGGAGGGGCTCGTCACCGGGCTCCTGCTGCCCGACGCCCCCGTCGTCGTCTGGTGGCCGGGAGCGGCCCCCGAGGTCGCCGCAGAGTCGGCCCTCGGCCACTTCGCCCAGCGCCGCATCACCGACGCCGCATCCAGCTCCAACCCGCTCGCTGCCCTGCACCGCCTCGAGCAGACCTACCAGCCGGGCGACACCGACTTCGCGTGGACCCGCCTCACCCTCTGGCGTGCCCAGCTCGCCGCCGTGCTCGATCAACCCCCGTACGAGCCCGTCACGAGTGTCGAGGTGCACGGCGCAGCCGACTCCCCCTCGACCGCGCTTCTCGCCGCTTGGCTCAAGCTGCAGCTCAAGGTCGAGGTCACCCTCGAGGTCTCGAGCAAGGCGCACGGCTCGAGCGGAATCCAGGGCGTCGTGCTCAACCGTGCGAGCGGGGCGATCAAGCTAGAGCGCACGCTGTCGAACATCGCGACGCTCGTGCAGCCCAACCAGCCAACGCACGACATCTCTCTTCCGCGTCGCAGCCTTCGCGACTGTCTCGCCGAGGAACTGCGCAGGCTCGACCCCGACGAACTGTTCGGCGAGGTCATCCGCAAGGGCCTTCCGCAGGTCGAGGGCCAGGCGACCAAGGCCAAGAGCAAGTCGGCCTCGAAATGAGCGAGCGACGGCTGCTGGTGCACCCCGACAAGCCGACCATGGCGGCATCCGTCGCCGATCGGTTCATCACGAAGCTCGCCAAGCTCCTCATCGACAACGCGACCGTCGATGTCGTGCTCACGGGAGGCACGATGGGCTCGGCCGTGCTCGCAGCCGTCAACGCCTCCCCCGACCGCGACTCGGTCGACTGGAGCCGCATCCGGTTCTGGTGGGGTGACGAGCGCTGGCTGCCCAAGGGCGACCCAGAGCGCAACGAGACCCAGGCGCGCGAGGCGCTGCTCGACCACCTCGATATCGACGAGAGCGCGATTCACGCGTTTGCGGCATCCGATGAAGGTATCGACCTGGATGCCGCAGCGGCCGCGTACGCCGACGAGCTACGGGCGAACGCCGCCCCCGGCTCTGAGCTGCCGCTCTTCCAGATCACGTTCCTCGGCGTCGGACCCGACGGGCACATCGCATCGCTGTTTCCCGAGCGCTCCGGCATTCGCGAGAAGAACGCGACAGTGATCGCCGTGCGCAACTCCCCCAAGCCACCGTCGGAGCGCCTCAGCCTCACGCTTCCGGTCATCAACAGCTCTGAGCGCATCTGGGCGGTGCTGGCGGGTGCTGACAAGGCCTCCGCGCTCGGCCTCGTGCTCGCTGGCGTGAGCGCCAACGAGGTTCCGGCAGCGGGAGCGAACGGCGTGCGCCGCACCGACCTCCATGTCGACAGCGAGGCGTCGGCAGAGGTGCCTGAGAGCCTGACGACGACCGAGATCTACTGGACGGCCGCGGACAGCCCCGAGTAGCGCCTAGGCGTTGAGCTGCTCTGCCATCCTGGCCGCGTAGCGCTGTGCAACGACGAGCGCCGCGCCGATCGTGGCGTCCTTGTCGAACAGGGCCGACAGCACGATCACGTGACCGGGCACGCGCAGCTGCACGACGTATCCCTTGACCGACGAGATGATGATGTACTCGGTGTTGCCGGTGCGCAGCTCGTGGC
>NZ_JBXMIS010000132.1:0-19147 GCF_057073975.1 Conyzicola sp.
GCGCGCGGGTCGCCCGGTGCGATGGGATCGCACACGGATCGCAGCACGGGGTCACCGAACAGGCGGATGGGGCGAACGGTCATGCGGGTTATTCCAGTCGTCTCAGATGGGCTGTGGTGGACGCGCAGGGTTGTTTGGCTCGACGCGGCGAAGGGTGGAGCCGGTCAGACGCCGCGACGCACGGGAAGGCCGTCGGCGACGAGCGCTGCCAGCTCGCGGGCGGCATCCCGGGTGATCGGCTGCAGCTCGCGGTAGTTGATGATCGAGCCAGACGCGAGGTGCTGGTCATACGGGACCCGCACGATCTCGCGCACGCGCGACTGGAAGTGCGCCTCGATCTCCTCGAGCTTGACCAGGTTTGTTCCCTGCGTTCCGGTATTGATGGCGACGATGGCATTGCGCACGAGGTCGCCGTAGCCGTTGGCCTCCAGCCAGGTCAGGGTCTCTGACGCCAGCCGCGCCTCGTCCAGACTGCCGCCGGAGACGATGACGATGGAGTCCGCCCGCTGCAGCGTCGCCCGCATGACGGAATGCACGATGCCCGTGCCGCAGTCGGTGAGCACGATCGAGTAGAACCGCGACGCCAGGTCGGCAACGACGTTGTAGTCGTTCTCGTCGAACGCCTCGGAGAGCAGCGGATCGGTGTCGGATGCAAGGATGTCGAGACGCGTCTCATCGCGCGAGACAAGCTCGCTGAAGTCGCTGAAGGTCGAGATCGACGCGGCACGCGTGACCGCGTCGCGCACCGTCGCCCTCGTCTGCTTGTTGACTCGCTCTGCGAGGGTGCCTCGGTCGGGATTCGCGTCGATGGCGATGACGAGGTCTTCACGCACCTCGGCCATAGCCATGCCGAGGATGGAGGTGATCGTCGTCTTTCCGACCCCGCCCTTGCGGGTGAGGATCGGCACGAAACGCGGTCCGCCCTCGAAGTGCCGCTGGATCCTGGCGTCGAGCTCTTTGCGCTCCCGGACCGCACGAGAGTCACCCAGGTTGACCAAGTGCAGCGTCAGGGCGTACACGAAGGCCGGCCAGCGGCCCTCTGGCGCCGGGCGGCGACGGGAGTTGCCGCCGATGATGCGCTCTGCGGTGAGCGCCTCAGCTGGCTCTGGGAAGCCGGGGGCATAGCTGACCGGCTCGTCGACGGGAATCGGGCCGGTGTGAACGACGTCGATGGATGTCGTCGTGGCCTGAAGGGACGGCACGACACCCGGGTCGACGACATGGTCGGCGATCGCAAGCGCAGCCTCGTGTGCGGGGGCCGAGTGCACCTGCGCGGGAAGGTCGATGTTCACTGTCAGGCTCTCGGGAAGCTGGGCGGCGAGGTCGTCGACACTGTCGGCGATGAGCGGCGAGCTCTCGAGAACCTGCCCATGGTCAGGGCTCTTCTTGCGGGTGGTAGCCACGTCGGCGACCCCTTTCACTGCAATGGACGTGCCAGTTTAGCGCGTGGCACCCGAAGTGGGGCCGGGCTGGCAGTCGCCTGCCCGGCAGTGCTAGTCGACTCTGCTGTCTGAGCTAGGCCGGCTCGATCTCGAGCAACAGGTCTCCCGCATCGACCTGCTGGGTCGCGGGGATGGCGAGGCGCTTGACTCGACCGGATACGGAGGCCGTGATTGCAGCCTCCATCTTCATTGCCTCGATGGATGCGACGCTCTGGCCTGCGACGACATCCGCGCCGTCAGTGACCTGAAGGGTCACCACTCCGGAGAACGGCGCGGCGACATGGCCCGGTTTCGTGGAGTCTGCCTTCTCCGCAGTCTTGGAGTCGACCGTGATGCTCAGGTCGCGAACGAACACGGGCCGCAGCTGTCCGTTGAGAATCGTCATGACGGTGCGGATGCCCTTGTCGTCTGCCTCGCCGATCGCCTCGAGTCCGACATACAGGCTCACGCCCTTCGCGATATCGACCACATGCTCCTGGCCCTGCTGCAGGCCGTACAGGTAGTCGACCGTGTCGATGGCCGACAGGTCGCCGTATGTCTCTCGACCCTGCTCGAAGATCTTGGTCGGGCCGGCGAAGAGAAGGCGGTTGAGGGCGCTTCTGCGCTCGTTCGGTGTGCCGTCGAGCGCGGCCCGGTCGGCGGCGGAGATCTCCTCGACCCCGATCTTCACGGTGCGGCCCTCGAGCACCTTGGTGCGGAATGGCTCTGGCCAGCCGCCGGGAAGGTTGCCAAGCTCGCCTGCCATGAACCCGACGACGGAGTCGGGGATGTCGTACTTGCCGGGGTTCGCCTCGAAGTCGGCAGGGTCGGCGTCGACGGCAGCGAGCGCAAGTGCGAGGTCGCCGACCACCTTCGACGACGGGGTCACCTTGGGCGGGCGACCGAGCATGGTGCTCGCCGCTGCGTAGAGGTCCTCGATCTTCTCGAAATGGTCGGCAAGGCCGAGCGCTATCGCCTGCTGGCGAAGGTTCG
This sequence comes from Conyzicola sp., assembly GCF_057073975.1. Classification (NCBI taxonomy): domain Bacteria; kingdom Bacillati; phylum Actinomycetota; class Actinomycetes; order Micrococcales; family Microbacteriaceae; genus Conyzicola; species Conyzicola sp. The sequence continues at coordinate 2,415 of NZ_JBXMIS010000132.1, forward strand.
AGAGCTGGCCTCCCGGGATCTCGTGCTTGTACACGCGGCCGGTCGGTCCGGGAAGGCCAGACTCGAAGGGCTTGTAGACGTGGCGAACAGCCTCCCAGTAGGGCTCCAGGTCGGAGACCGCCTGCAGTGAGATGCCGGTGTCGCGCTCCGTGTGCGCGAGGGCTGCGACGAGCGCGGACGCCGACGGCTGGGAGGTGGTTCCCGCCATCGGAGCGCTGGCGACATCCACCGCGTCTGCGCCGGCACGGCTTGCTGCGAGGAGGGTGGCGAGCTGGCCTCCCGCGGTGTCGTGGGTGTGCACGTGCACCGGCTGGTCGAAGCGCTCGCGCAGGGCGGAGACGAGCTTCTCTGCCGCCTCTGCGCGTAGGAGGCCTGCCATGTCCTTGATCGCGATGATGTGCGCGCCGGCATCGACGATCTGCTCAGCGAGCCGAAGGTAGTAGTCGAGGGTGTACAGCGTCTCTGCCGGGTCGAGCAGATCGGCCGTGTAGCAGAGGGCGACCTCGGCGACGGCCGTATCGGTCGCGAGCACCGCGTCGATGGCCGGGCGCATCTGCGACACGTCGTTGAGCGCGTCGAAGATGCGGAAGATGTCGACGCCCGTCGACTGCGCCTCGCGCACGAAGGCGTCGGTCACCTCGGTCGGGTACGGCGTGTACCCGACGGTGTTGCGACCGCGCAGCAGCATCTGGATGTTGATGTTCGGCAGTGCCTCGCGCATCGCTGCGAGGCGCTCCCACGGGTCTTCGCCAAGGAACCGGAGGGCGACGTCGTAGGTCGCTCCCCCCCACGCCTCGACACTGAGCAGCTGCGGGGTGAGGCGCGCCACGTGCGGGAGCACAGCGGTGAGGTCGCGGGTGCGAACGCGGGTGGCCAGCAACGACTGGTGTGCGTCACGGAAGGTCGTGTCGGTCACGGCCAGCGGCGTCTGGGCGCGCAGCGCCGCGGCGAAGCCGACCGGTCCGAGCTCGAGAAGGCGCTGTCGCGATCCGGACGGAGCGGGAGCATCGAGGTCGACGACCGGCAGTTTCTCATCTGGCGCGATGAGGCCGGCGCCGGAGCCGTTGGGCTGGTTGACGGTGACCTCGGCGAGCCAGTTGAGGATCTTGGTGCCGCGGTCCTTCGACTGGTGCCCAGTGACGAGCCACGGGCGCTCGTCGATGAAGGAGGTGCTCAGGTCGCCGGCGATGAACTCCGGGTCGTCGAGCACCGACTGCAGGAACGGGATGTTGGTCGACACCCCGCGAAGCCGGAACTCGGCGAGGCCGCGGCGAGCGCGGGTCACCGCGGCGGCGAAGTCGCGCCCGCGGCAGGTCATCTTCACGAGCATGGAGTCGAAGTGCGGGGAGATCTGGGCGCCCGCGTTGATGGTGCCGCCATCCAGTCGGATTCCAGCGCCGCCGGGCGAGCGGTAGGTCGTGATCTTGCCGGTATCGGGCCGGAAGCCTGCTGCCGGGTCCTCTGTTGTGATGCGGCACTGGAGGGCGGCGCCACGAAGATGGATGTCCTTCTGCTCCAGTCCGAGGTCGATGAGGCTCTCGCCAGCGGCGATACGCATCTGCGACTGCACGAGATCGACGTCGGTGACTTCCTCTGTCACCGTGTGCTCGACCTGGATGCGCGGGTTCATCTCGATGAAGACGTGCTGGCCCTTGCGCTCGCCCGCGGTGTCGAGCAAGAACTCGACGGTGCCGGCGTTGACGTAGTTGATCGATTTCGCGAACGCGATGGCATCGCGGTACATCGCCTGGCGCACGTCCTCGTCGAGGTTCGGCGCCGGAGCGATCTCGACGACCTTCTGGTGGCGACGCTGCACGGAGCAGTCGCGCTCGAACAGGTGAACGGTGTTGCCCTGCGAGTCGGCCAGGATCTGCACCTCGATGTGCCGCGGGCGCACCACGGCCTGCTCGAGGAACATCGTGGGGTCGCCGAACGCGCTGTCGGCCTCGCGCATCGCGGCCTCGAGGGCGTCGCGCAGCTCCTCGAACGACTCGACACGGCGCATCCCGCGGCCGCCACCGCCCGCGACGGCCTTCGCGAAGATCGGGAACCCGATCTCCTTCGCGCCGGCGAGCAGCTCGTCGATGTCTTTGGATGCGGGCGTCGACTTGAGCACCGGAACCCCGGCGGCGATCGCGTGCTCCTTCGCGGTGACCTTGTTGCCAGCCATCTCGAGCACGGCGTTGCCGGGGCCGATGAAGGTGATTCCGGCTGCGGACGCAGCGGCAGCGAGGTCGGGGTTCTCGCTGAGGAAGCCGTAGCCGGGGTAGATCGCGTCGGCTCCCGACTCCTTGGCGACCCGAATGATCTCGGAAACGTCGAGGTAGGCCCGCACGGGGTGGCCCTTCTCGCCGATCTGGTATGCCTCATCTGCCTTGAGGCGGTGCATGGAGTTGCGGTCCTCGTAGGGGAATACTGCAACCGTCTTGGCGCCGAGCTCATAGGCGGCACGGAAAGCACGGATGGCGATCTCGCCTCGGTTGGCTACGAGAATCTTCGAAAACATGGAACCCTTCCGGCGCACCGCTGTCGTTTTAGGTTCTTTCAGACTACTGAAGGTATCGTCGTACCTCGTGCACGTACTCAGCGTCAGTTCCCTCAAAGGGGGCGTGGGAAAGACCACGGTGACGCTCGGGCTGGCCTCAGCATCGTTCGCCAAGGGTCTTCGCACCCTCGTGGTCGATCTCGATCCCCAGTCCGATGTCTCCACCGGAATGGACATCGATCCGAGCAAGCACCTGAATATCGCGGATGTGCTCGCCTCCCCCAAGGAGAAGATCGTGCGCGCCGCGATCGCTCCGAGCGGCTGGACCCGCGGCAGGCCCGGCAAGATCGACGTTCTCGTCGGCTCGCCGAGCGCCATCAACTTCGACGGACCGCATCCCAGTATCAGAGATATCTGGAAGCTCGAGGAGGCGCTCGCCAATGTCGAGCGCGACTACGACCTCGTACTTATCGACTGCGCGCCGTCGCTCAACGCACTCACTCGCACCGCCTGGGCGGCAAGTGACCGCGTGACCGTCGTCACCGAGCCTGGCCTCTTCTCCGTCGCCGCAGCCGATCGCGCGCTACGGGCCATCGAGGAGATCCGCCGCGGACTCTCGCCTCGCCTACAGCCGCTCGGCATCATCGTCAACCGCGCCCGCGTGCAGTCGCTCGAGCACCAGTTCCGCATCAAGGAGCTACGCGACATGTTCGGGCCGCTTGTGCTCTCGCCGCAGCTACCGGAGCGCACATCTCTGCAGCAGGCGCAGGGTGCTGCGAAGCCGCTGCACGTCTGGCCCGGCGAAAGCGCGCAGGAGATGGCACACAACTTCGATCAGCTGCTCGACCGCGTGATGCGCACCGCGAGAATCGGCGAGTACGCGAACTCCCCGAGCTAGTCCTTCGCACCGCTGCATGACCCAGTAATGGGCTTGACACGCGCGCTACAACTGGGGCCCCGACGCCGTAGCTGGAGCTCCGGCAGTGGGAGGGAGGGGCTAGGAGGCGCGAACGGCCCGACGCGCCGCGAGCTCGTCTTCCGGGTCTGCGCCAGAGATCGAGTCGAGCTCGACCAGCGAGTGCTCCACCTCGCGCAGCACCTTGCCGACGGCGATTCCGAAGACGCCCTGGCCCCGTGAGACCAGGTCGATGACCTCGTCGTTCGACGTGCACAGGTAGACGCTCGCACCATCGCTCATGAGCGTGGTCTGAGCGAGGTCGCTGATACCAGACTCGCGCAACTGGTTGACGGCCACGCGAATCTGCTGCAGCGAGATGCCGGTGTCGAGAAGTCGCTTGACGAGCTTGAGAACGAGGATGTCGCGAAAGCCATATAGACGCTGCGACCCAGAGCCGGCAGCGCCGCGAACCGTCGGCTCGACGAGCTGCGTGCGAGCCCAGTAGTCCAGCTGGCGGTAGCTGATGCCTGCGGCGCGGGCGGCGATGGCTCCACGGTAGCCCGCGTTGTCATCCAGCTCCGGCATTCCGTCGGTGAAGAGGAGGCCGAGGTCGTAGCGAGCTTCTTCGCTACGGCTGAGTTCGCTCATTGACTCGGTTCCTAACCTTCATGTTGCAGTTGACACTTAATGTTGTGTACAACCCAACGGTACCCATGCCCTGCGCGGCAACGGGTGACATTCGCAGAAGCGAGTCGGCGTGTCGGAGGGGATTCTTCGACCGTACTACGGATCGACCGCTGCCTCTACGAGTCAAGGCGAGAAAGCGCGGAGCGAATGAGGCTGCTGCGCACAATCTCGAGCTGGCCGGCGATCTCCTTGGCCATCTCTGCCGCGCGGGCACGGCTCGAGGCGTCCTTCTTGCGCGAGACCGGCATCAGCGCGTTCTCGATGAGGCCGAGTTCCCGCTCGGCTGAGGCTCGGAAGCCGCGGAGGTGCCGTGGCTCGATTCCGCTTCTCTGCAGCTCGACAAGGGAGCGAAGCACGGCCAGGACGTCGTCTCCGAACGTGTCAGCAGGCAGGATGAGGGATGCCGCGATGGCGTCATCCAGCAGCATCGCGTTCGCCCCCGCCTCCTTCACCAGCTCGGCGCGGCTCAGTCGCCTCTCGCTCGAGAGCATGGACGGTGCCTGCGGTGCCGCGCCAGGGTGGGCCGGTTGGCGCCCGGCGTCGAGATCGTCGAGGTATGCCTTGATGACCTTGAGGGGAAGGTACTGATCGCGCTGCATCGTCAGGACGAGTCGCAGCCGATCGAGGTCGGCCGCCGAGAACTTGCGGTAGCCGGACTCCGTGCGCGCCGGGGTGATGAGGCGCGACTCCTCGAGGAACCGGAGCTTCGACGGGCTGAGGTCGGGAAACTCCGGATTGAGCTTCGCCAGAACCTGACCGATGCTGAGCAGCGTCGGCTGCGCAGCCTGACGTGTCTGAAGTGCCGCCCGCGCCACTAGTTGCCGGCCACGCGAACGTCGGCGCGCGACGCGTAGAACGTCAGGCGGAACTTGCCGACCTGCACCTCTGACCCGTCATCGAGTCGTGCCGTGTCGATGCGCTCTCCGCCGAGATAGGTGCCGTTGAGCGAGCCAAGGTCCTTGATCTGGAACGTCGAGCCGTCGCGGAGGAACTCGGAGTGACGACGGGAGACGGTCACATCGTCGAGGAAGATATCGGCGTCGGGATGACGGCCAACGGTCGTGACGTTCGCGTCGAGAAGGAACCTGGCACCCGTGTTGGGTCCGCGGCGAACAATCAGCAGGGCCGAGCCGGAGGGAAGCGCCGCTATCGCCTCCGCCTCGTCGGTGGAGACGCTGTTCTCTAGCTCGGCGAGTTGGGCACCGAACTCGGAGCTGAGCGTGAGTGTCGGGTCGATCGACTGCGGGACCGCGCTCGTTGGCTGCCCGTCATTGTGCTGCTCTGTCATGCTCGCCCTCCTCTCTCTCCACAGTATCGGAATCGCCGCCCCTCGTCGCCACGGTTTTGCTCGCACAGGACCTTGGCAGCGTCCTACAGTTGGCGCATGGATCCCCTTGTCGTGGTCGTTATTGTCGCCGCACTCGTCTGCGTCTTCTGTCTCGTTGCGTCGCTCATCACCGGCGAGCACTCGTGGGTCGACCGGCTCTGGTCCATCGTTCCGATCGCGTATGTGTGGATCTTCGCGGCGAGCGCGGGCCTGCTGGATGCGCGTCTGAACGTCATGGCCGTGCTCGTCACCCTGTGGGGTGCGCGGCTGACCTTCAACTTCGCCCGCAAGGGCGGCTACACCGGCACAGAGGACTACCGCTGGGCCGTGCTGCGCGGGCGCATGGCGCGATGGCAGTTCGAGGTGTTCAACGTGCTGTTCATCGTGCTCTGGCAGAACGCCATCCTCGTGCTCATCACGCTCGCAGCCCTCACGGCCTTCGAGAATCGCGACACGCCCTTCGGCCCGCTCGACGTCGTGATCGCAGCGGCCTTCCTCCTGCTGCTGGGTGGCGAGACCGTCGCCGACCAGCAGCAGTGGGCGTTCCATCGCGCCAAGGCGTCGGGAGCCACCCCCGACCGTTTTCTCACCACCGGGCTCTGGCGGTTCTCCCGCCACCCCAACTTCTTCTTCGAGCAGGCGCAGTGGTGGGTCTTCTTCCTCTTCGGCGCTCTCGCCGCCGGATCCCTCCTGCAGTGGACGGTTGCCGGGCCGGTGTTGCTGACGCTCCTCTTCATCGGATCGACCCGGTTCACCGAGTCGATCACGCTCTCGAAGTACCCGGAGTACGCCGAGTACCAGGCGACGACATCCGCGATCATCCCGCTTCCTCCGCGCTCGTCACACGCCGCGAGGGCGACCGCCTGAGCGGCGAGTGCGCGGGTAGCGTAGAGCCATGTCGTGCATCCGTTTCAACACTCCTGCGCAGCGTCGCCAGATGGCGGCCATGGCTCCATCGATGCTCACGGCGGAGCAGGCGGCGTCCCTTCATCCCGCTCCCCCGGTGACCGAGAGCAAGATCACGAGGCTTCGCATCATGGCGAAGGATGCCAACCCCAAGATCCGCGAGAGCGTTGCCGCCAGCTACCACGCCCCAGAGGAGGTCTACGCCGAGCTTGCGAGCGACCCGGATGCGGGAGTGCGCGGCTGGCTGGCCCGCAACGAGTCGGTTCCGTGCGACATCCTCCGCACCCTGGCCGACGACGAGTCGGAGACCGTTCGCGGCTGGCTCGCCCTCAACTTCTATGTGCCGTCTGATGTGATGGAGCGGCTGGCCGATGACAGCAGCGAGACGGTTCGCGGCCTCGTGGAGTGGAAGCGCGGGCTCGCCGAGGCGTCATGACTGCGTCACGGTGAGCGACACCGCGCGCGTTGACGCGTGGCTGTGGGGAATCCGCGTCTTCAAGACGCGGTCGGCGGCGACCGCGTCGAGCAAGGCGGGTCACATCTCGGTCAACGACGAGCGCGCGAAGCCGGCACAGTCCGTGCGGATCGGCGACATCGTTCGGGTGCGAATCGACGGCGACGAGCGAATCCTGCAGGTGGCGCGACTCATCGTGAAGCGCGTCGGGGCACCCGTTGCCGTCGAATGCTACGTCGACCTCACCCCGCCAAAGCCGCCGCGCGAGGAACGCGTGCTCACGGTGGTTCGCGAGCGCGGAGCGGGCCGCCCGACCAAGCGCGACCGGCGCGTGATCGACCGCCTCATGGACGAGGAGCGCTAGCGCCCGCTGTTGCGAGGATGCTGGCGCGCCGTGCGCTCGTTGCCGCGGCGGTAGTTGCCGGTGATCCTGGCCATGAGCAGCTGCGGATCGCCCTGCTCGACATCCTCGAGAAACCGGGCCGCGGTTGCCCCGCGGAGGCGTGCCGCGACCGTGCCGTGATGCAGCACCGTGACGGTGCCGCCGCCATCGACGCGAAACTCGAATCCTGCGGGAGCTGGCACGGGTCCACGATAGACCGCCCTCGTCACCGGTCAAGCTTCGAGTTGGCTGGGTGATCATATAGACCCGGGTGCCGAGGCGGTAGCCTATGCGCGAAAGAGACCGTCTAGTCTCTCGACCGGGTATTTTCATAGGACCCCCTGTGAAAGGCACCATGTGAGCGACCAGCCAGTGCGGCTCCTCAAGAACCGCTACGTCGTCGGCGACGTGATCGGCCAGGGAGGCATGGCAGCCGTTCACCAGGCGCACGACTCGTCCCTTGGACGCGACGTCGCGATCAAGGTCTTCCCGACGACGACCGATGAGGCCGCCCTTGCTCGCTCCGAGGCAGAGGTCAACGTGCTCGCGACCCTCAGCCACCACGCGCTCGTCACGCTGTTCGACGCAGGCATCGATCGCTCGACCCCCGGCGAGAACCGCATCTTCCTCGTGATGGAGCTCGTCACGGGCTTCGACCTGCAGCGCAAGATCGCCACCGAGCCCCTCGTGCCACGCCAGATCGGCCAGATCGGCTACGACCTGGCCGAGGCTCTGCAGTACATCCATCACCGCGGAGTCGTGCACCGCGACGTCAAGCCGTCGAACGTGCTCTTCGTCGACTATTCCGACGACAGCTCGCGTGCGCGCGTCAAGCTCACCGACTTCGGCATCGCCCACCGCGGTGTGGAGAAGGCGTCTCCCGACACTGTGACGACGGGCACAGCCGCCTACCTCAGCCCAGAGCAGGTGCGGCGCCACGAGGTCGGGCCGCCCACCGACATCTACTCGCTCGGGCTCGTGCTGCTCGAGTGCTTCACCGGAGTCATCGCCTTCCCTGGCGACCCGACGCAGTCCGCGCTCTCTCGCCTTGAGCGCGATCCGTTCATCCCTCAGGAGATCGGCGATGGATGGCGCTCCCTTCTGAGCGCAATGACATCTCGCGAGCCCGCTGGTCGCCCGACGGCAGGTGAGCTCGTGCTCGCTATCCGCTCTCTCCTGATCACCGACCTTGGCAGGCACTCGACGGAGGCAGGCGAGCCCGCCCAGGTCACGACCGGTGAGCCGGCGAGGCAGGAGAGTGCCTTCGACAACATCACCTCTCTCGCCGCCCGCGTGCTCGACGCGCCGATCGCAATCATGGCCGTCACCGAGGAGGGCTACGACTGGTTCGCCGCCACGCACGGCATCGACCTGCACGAGATCGAGCAGCAGGCCGGGCGACAGGGGTCTGCGCTGCTCTACAAGGACCGGTGGAACCCGACAGACACCGGCTCCGACCCGAGCGTGCTCGCCGACCCTGCGATTGCCGCGCAGATCGGCATGAACTACCACGTGAGCACCCCGGTGCTCGCCAGGGACGGCACACGGGTCGGCGTGCTCTGTGTGATGGACGTCGAGGCGCGAGAGGTCTCTACCGATGACGTCGAGGCGCTTGCCCATCTCGCCGCCGTCGCCGTGCGCGAGCTGGAGCGCCGCCTCGCCACCTACGTCATGCGCCGCGACATCGAGCGGCTGTCGAAGGTCTGAGAAGCACCTCGGCCGTAGGCTGGAGCCGATGAGCGCACCCCACTCCCCTGCGCGCGCTGGCGCGTCAGAACGGCTTGCCGACATGATCCGCGTGCCGACGGTCGCAGGCGATCGCGACCAGTTCGATCGATTCGCCGCGCTTCTCTCGTCGCAGTACCCCCTCATCCACGCCCACCTCGCCTTCGAGCGCGTTGGCGAGACCGGCCTGCTGTTTCGCTGGAGCGGAACCGACGCGACCCGCACCGCTGTGCTCATGGCCCACTACGACGTCGTGCCAGCCGAGGCCGGGGCGGGGTGGACGCACGACCCCTTCTCCGGCGCCATCGAGGGCGGAAGCGTGTGGGGCCGGGGGGCGCTCGACGACAAGGGCCCGATGCTCGTCATCCTCGAGGCGGTGGAGAACCTGCTCGCCGATGGATTCACACCTCAGCAGCACGTCTACCTGTCGTTCGGCGGCAATGAGGAGAGCTACGGGACCGACGCCATCGCGGTGGCGGAGCTGCTTCAGCAGCGCGGAATCGTGCCGTGGATCGTCATCGACGAGGGTGGAGCCGTCGTTGACGCACCCCTGTCCTTCGCTCCCGTGCGGTCTGCCATGGTCGGCGTCGGGGAGAAGGGCATTGCGACGGTTCGGCTGACCGCGACGAGTGCTGGCGGCCACGCCTCCGCTCCGCCCGTCGACTCGACGGCAGGCAGCCTTGCACGAGCAATCCTCCGGCTGGAGCGCAACCCGTTCCGGGTTCGAATGCCCGTTCCGGTGAGAACGATGCTTGCCTCGTTCGAGCCGCACGTCTCGCTGCGCCACCGACTGCTGCTGCGCGCCCTCCGTCTCGCCCACCCGATCGGTGCTCGCCTTCTGACCCGCCAGGGCGGAGAGCCCGCCGCGCTCATGCACACCACCATCGCCGTGACGATGGTGGCGGGCGGCACGGCGCCGAACGTGCTGCCGCCGACGCTGTCGGCGATCCTCAACATCCGAGTCGCCACCGGCGAGAGCCTCGAGGGCGTGCTCGCCACGATCCGGCGGTGCATCGGAGACGACACCATCGCGGTCGAGCTGCTCGAAGGCAGTGAGCCGTCACCCCTGTCGTCGACTGACAATGACCAGTTCGCGCTCATCCGACGGGCCGTCGAGGCCACATTCCCCGGCACGGTCACCGCGCCGTACGTGATGATGGCGGCGACCGACTCGCGGCACCTGCACCGCTTCACGCCCGACGTCTACCGTTTCTCTCCCCTGGAGATGGATGCCGCCCAGCGCGCCAGCATCCACGGTGAGAACGAGCGCGTGAGCATCGACAGCCTCGCCAGCGGTGAGCGATTCTTCCAGTTCCTCCTTCGCAGCCTGGATTGAGCGGATCGCTCCCGCGCGTTGCACTCGCGCTGCAACGAACCAGGTCGTAACGTTGGCTCACCACGGCCTACAGGGAGTCGCTATGCCAGGGAAAGTGCCGCTCGGAGCGTTGGCCGGGGTCGTCGGATTCCTCGTCGTCGTCGAGTTCACCAGCGGAATACTGCAGGGGTACTACGTGCCGCTGCTCACCGACATCGCGCGGTTCCTCGACATCCGCGATGGCGACGTCAACTTCTTCGAAGGCGCCCAGCTCATGGTCAGCGCGCTCGTGGTGCCCTTCCTCGCCAAGCTCGGCGACATGGTGGGGCATAAGCGAATGCTGCTGGTCTCGACGGCGATCACCGCTGTTGCGAGCATCGCACTCGCCTTCTCCCCTGTGTTCTGGGTGTTCCTCGTCGCGTGGGCGCTGCAGGGCTTCTATGTCGTGTGGCTGCCGCTCGAGGTCGCGCTCATCTTCAGCCGCAGCCGGGACGGCAAGAACCCGGCGGCCCTGACCAGAAAGGCGGCCGGCTTCCTCGTCGCCGGTCTCGAAGCCGGAGTAATCGCCGGCGCACTGTCGGGCGGCGCGATCGCCGACGCCCTCTTCCCGACCCCGGAGCAACGGCAGGAGCTGAGCCCGGCGGCGCTTCAGGCCGCTCTCGGCGAGCACATGTGGCTGCTGCTGCTCATCCCGGCCATCTGCGTTGTCGGGTGCTTCTTCGTCATCCTGTTCGGCGTGAAGGAGTCGCCAGACACGACCGGCGGCACTCTCGACTACACCGGACTTGCACTGGTGTCTGCCGCACTGCTGGTGCTCACCGCCGGGCTCACCTTCTTCCGCGTGCCGGAGCTTCCGCTGGTCGTTCCCATCGCCGCGATCCTCCTCGGCGTGCTGCTCTTCGTTCCCTTCGTGCGCTACGAGCTGCGCCAGGATGACCCGCTCATCGACATCCGCATGTTCCGCCAGAAGGCGATGTGGCCGATCCTCGTCACGGCCGGACTCTTCGGGGTCAGCGTCCTCGGGGCGCAGGCACCACTGTCGACCTTCGCTCGAACGAGCCGAGAGGCGACCGGCTTCGGCCTCAGCGCGACCGGGGGCACAGTGTCGATCCTCGTCGGCCTCTACGTGATCTCCCTGCTGGTCGGGGCCCTGCTCTACCCGCAGGTCACCCGGCGGCTCGAACCGCGGCGCGTGCTCATGGGCGCGGCCTTGCTCATCGCGGTCGGGTACGCGCTGTTCCTGCCCTTCCACGACACCCTTCCCCAGTTGCTCGTGAACATCAGCGTCGCGGGGCTCGGCTCCGGGGCCCTCGTTGCCGCCCTGCCATCGGCTGCCGCTGCCGTCGCTCCGCGAACCCAGACGGGCGTCGCCACCGGTCTCACCAACACGACGAAGACCATCGGAGGCGCGTTCGCGTCGTGTGTCTTCGGTCTCGCACTTCTCGGCCGGGTGGCCAGCACGGGCGGCGAGGAGACCGCCGGCAGCCTCGCCGGCTACTTCACCGTGTGGATCGTGTGCTCCGTCACCGGACTCGTTGCCGCCGCGCTGCTCGCCGTTGTGCCCAAGGGCGCCTTCGAGGATGCCAGGGTCACCGAGCCGGTGATCGCGGAGGTGCGCTAGGCGCTCGAGTCGTCGGTCGGCGTGAGCCGGAAGATCCGCAGCACGCGACCGCTCACGCGCTCGTACTCCCGGTAGTCGGGCCACTGCCTCTCGATGTACTGCCAGACGGCATCGCGCTCGTCGTCCGCGACCAGTTCGGCAACGACATCCACTCGCCGACCGCGGATGCTCACCGCGGCCCGTGGGTTGGCTAGCAGGTTCACCGTCCATGCGGGATGCGTCTCGCGCGCGAAATTGGACCCGGTGATGAGGATGCGGCCGCGCGGCTCCGGGCAGTACATGAGCGTCGAGTCGCGCTCCATGCCCGACTGCGCTCCCACCGTGTGCAGCACGAGAGAGGGAACGAGGAGTCCGCTGAGCGGCACACGGCCACGGGTGAGCGTTGTCATGGCCCGTTCGAGCGGGGGCATCACCCTCGGCCCGACCCGACGGAAGAACAGCGTGCGTGAGAAGCGGGCGACCGCGACGCGAACGACGAGCGATGCGGCCATCTCAGCCCGCAGCCGCAGCCTCGAGGTCGGCGATGACGAGCTTGCGCATTCCGAGCATCGCCGCCATCACCCGACCGGATGCCGCAGCGTCGCCAGCGCCGAGCAGCTCGCGCAGCCGCGGAGGGACGATCTGCCACGAGAGCCCGAAGCGGTCCTTCAGCCAGCCGCACTGGCTCTCCTCGCCGCCGTCGGCGGTCAGTGCATCCCACAGCTCGTCGATGCGCTCCTGCGTCCGTGCCACGACCGCGAACGAGATCGCCTCCGTGAAGCCATGGGATCGCCCACCGTTCATCGCCTGGAACTGCACCCCATCGAGCGTGAAGGCGACGACGAACGCGGTGCCGTCCTGCCTGCGGCTCACGCTGTCGATCGACGAGTTCTCGAACAGGCCCACGTAGAGCTGCGCTGCCTGCTCCGCCTCGGAGTCGAACCAGAGGAATGGGCTGATGGTCTGCATGTGCCCAAGTCTCGGTCATTCCCGCGTTCCTGTGAAGTCAAGGGGATGCCGCCACCATGCGGTCCACCGGAGGCTTGAACCATGCCAGAGCTGACCCCCGCCTAGATGCACGTCGTCACGGTCTCGGTCGTCATACCGGTGAAGGATGATGCCGCCAGCCTCGCGCGCTGCCTCGCCGCCCTGCGCGACCAGTCCCGCCATCCGCTCGAGATCGTCGTGGTCGACGACCATTCCGTCGACGACTCCGCGGCGGTTGCCGCGGCGAACGGAGCCCGCGTCGTGCCGAGCTCTGGCCGCGGCATTCCCGCAGCGAGCGCGACGGGATACGACGCGGCGGGCGGCGACGTCATCGCGCGCCTCGACGCCGACTGCATTCCGCCGCACAACTGGTGCGAGATCATCGAGTCTGCCTTCGCCGCAGACCAGTCCCTCACGGGCATCACCGGCTTTGCCAGCTTCCACGACGGTCCCCGTGTGCTGCGCCGAATCGGGGCGTTCGCCTATCTCGCGGCCTACGTGGCGGCGGTGGCTCCCGCCCTTGGCCATGTACCCCTGTTCGGCTCCAACCTTGCGGTGCGCCGCGACGAGTGGCTCGCTGTTCGCGACGACGTGCACCGCGACGACGATCTGATGCACGACGACATCGACCTGTCGTTCCATCTCGGCCCGGAGCGGCGAATCCGCCTCGACCGTCGCATGCGCATGCGCATGTCGTGGCGGCCGTTCACGAGCGCCAGCTCGTTCGCGCTTCGGCTGCGCCGCGGCGTGCACAGTGTCGTCGCCCACTGGCCGGCCGACCTGCCGTGGAAGCGCTGGGCTCGCCGCCTGCGCTCGGTCTAGACGTACAGCCTGGCTACGTCTTCCTAGCCCTGCTCGGCTGCACACGTGGCGGCTCCCCCGGCATCTTCGGGAAGTCGGGCGGGAACGGCAGCTCGCCGAGCCCCGCCTCGAGGTCGCGGGCCCACCACGTCAGGAGGGTGTCGATGGATCCGTGGCTCGCGTGCATGTGCGCCCACGGGTCGCCGACGGCTGCCAGCCGGGACGGAACGGTGAGGACTGTGTGGAGCCGGGGATCCGTGCTCTCCAGCTCCTCCCAGGTGATCGGGGTCGAGACCGGAGCGTGCGCGATGGCGCGCGGGCTGTAGGCGCCGGCCATGGTGCGGTCGCGGTTGGCCTGGTTGTAGTCGACGAATACGCGCTCGCCGCGCTCCTCCTTCCACCAGTTCGTGGTGACCTTCTCTGGCATCCGGCGCTCCAGCTCCCGCGCGACGGCAATGACCGCGTGCCGAACGTCGAGGAACTCGTGGCTCGGCTCGATGGGGGCGAAGACGTGCAGTCCGCGATTGCCAGAGGTCTTGACGAATGCGGTGAGCCCAGCCTCCTCCAGCACGCTGCGCAGTTCTATCGCGACGGGAACGGTGTCGTCGAAGTCCCTGCCGACGGAGGGGTCGAGGTCGATGCGCAGCTCGTCGGGGTTGTCGGGATTGCCCGCCCGCGACGCCCAGGGGTGGAACACCACGGTGTTCATCTGCGCCGCCCAGACGGCGGCGGCGATCTCCCGGAGAACGACCTGCGGATGCGACCGCCCACTCGGATAGGTGACCGTCACCGCGTCGACGTAGTCCGGCGCTCCCTTTGGCGGGTTCTTCGAGAAGAACTGCTCCCCGTCGACCCCGTCGGCGAACCGCTGAAGGGAGACTGGGCGGTCGCCGTTGGCAGCGAGAAAGGCGTCGCCGACGGCCACGAGGTACCTGGCGAGGTCGAGCTTCGTGATTGCGACCTCCGGCCACAGCACGCGGCCTGGACTCGAGATTCGCACCTCGTGGTCGCCAACCTGGATAGTCGTCGCTTCGGTCGCCATGCATCCACGCTAGCCCCGCGCTCCCGGCGGCGGCAGACGGATCCCCTCGCCAGCGATACCGTTGAGTATGACGTCTCCAGATTCCGACAGCCCCGCCACCATCACCTTCGCCGACCTCGGCCTCGGTGACGCCGTTCTCAAGGCTCTGAAGGATGTCGGCTACGAGACCCCGTCCGCCATCCAGGCGGCAACCATCCCCACCCTGCTCGGCGGGCGAGACGTGCTCGGCGTCGCCCAGACCGGAACCGGAAAGACGGCAGCGTTCGCCCTGCCGATCCTCGATCGCCTCGACCTCTCGCAGAAGACACCCCAGGCCCTCGTGCTTGCCCCGACCCGCGAGCTCGCGCTGCAGGTGTGCGAGGCGTTCGAGCGCTACTCCGCCCACCTGCGCGGGGTTCACGTGCTTCCCGTCTACGGCGGCCAGGGGTACGGCACCCAGCTGAGCGCGCTGCGCCGCGGAGTTCACGTCGTCGTCGGCACCCCTGGTCGCATCATGGACCACCTCGAGAAGGGCACGCTCGACCTCTCTGCCCTCAAGTACCTCGTACTCGACGAAGCCGACGAGATGCTCAAGATGGGCTTCGCCGAAGACGTCGAGACGATCCTCGCCGACACGCCAGACGACAAGCAGATCGCGCTGTTCTCTGCAACGATGCCCGCGCAGATCCGCCGTATCTCGCAGAAGTACCTGCACGATCCGGAGGAGATCACGGTTGCCAACAAGACCACGACCTCGGTCAACACGACGCAGCGCTACCTCATGGTCTCCTACCCGCAGAAGATCGACGCGCTCACGCGCATCCTCGAGGTCGAGAACTTCGAGGGAATGATCGTCTTCGTGCGCACAAAGAACGAGACGGAGCAGCTGGCAGAGAAGCTGCGCGCCCGCGGCTACTCCGCCTCTGCCATCAGCGGCGACGTGCCACAGGCCCAGCGCGAGCGCACGGTCGAGCAGCTGAAGAACGGCAAGCTCGACATCCTGGTGGCAACGGATGTCGCAGCCCGCGGCCTCGACGTCGAGCGCATCTCGCACGTCGTCAACTACGACATCCCGATCGACACGGAGTCGTACGTGCACCGCATCGGCCGAACCGGCCGCGCTGGCCGCAGCGGCGCGGCGATCAGCTTCGTCACCCCGCGCGAGCGGCGTCTGCTCGACCAGATCGAGCGGGCCACCCGCCAGCCCATGGTCGAGATGCGCATGCCGAGCGTCGAAGACGTCAACGTCACGCGTCTCACCCGCTTCGACGACGCGATCACGGCGGCCCTTGCCGACGACGCCCAGTTGAGCGAGTTCCGCGACATCGTGCGCCACTACGTCGACCACCACGACGTGGTGGAGTCGGATGTCGCGGCAGCCCTCGCGATCGTCGCCCAGGGCGGAACCCCGCTGCTGCTCGCCGCCGACGACCCGCGCTTCGCCCGCCAGGCGCGCGAGGAACGTGCGAACCCGCGCGAAGGCCGCGCCTTCCGCGACGACCGTCCGGATCGCCCAGAGCGCCGGCCGCGCGACCCCGGCAAGAAGCTGGTCGCCTACCGCATCGAGGTCGGTCGCCGTCACCGCGTCGAACCGCGTCAGATCGTCGGCGCGCTCGCCAATGAGGGCGGCTTCAGCCGCGAGGACTTCGGCCACATCGACATCCGCCCCGACTTCTCGCTCGTCGAGCTGCCAGCCGACCTGCCTCGCGAGCAGCTCGACCGCCTGTCGGCGACCCGCATCAGCGGCAAGCTCATCGAGATCAAGCCGGATCGCGCCCCGCGGCGCGACGACCGCAAGCCGCGGTACTAGCTACTTCGCCGGTGCCGCGGGAGGAGTAGCAGCCGGAGCCTTTGCTGCCCGGCGCGGCGACGGAGCGTTGATCGCCTCGCCTGCGGCCTGACCGGTCGCGCGGCCCGTCACGATCTCTGCGATGTCGATGCCGACGAGGTCCTTGATGATCTGCGTCGACGTTGCGAGCTGACCGGCGACGCTCTGGCCGACGGCGTCGGTGCCGCTGGTGCCGTCGCTCGAGAGGATCGTGAGGTTCGAGATCGCCGCGAGCGGCTCGGATGCGGCGCGCACGATCGCGGGCAGCTGGTCGATGATCTGCTGGCGCAGCAGGTCGCCGGAGCGGGCGTTGAGCG
>NZ_JBXMIS010000133.1:0-2287 GCF_057073975.1 Conyzicola sp.
GGCTCGGCGAGGGTGAATACGGGTACATCGAATTCGAACACGTAGGTGGCTCCGAGAAACGGGAGGCCGCCGGTGTCAGAAGGTGAAGACGGCCTCGAAGTGGATGGGGTCGGCGAATGGCACGACAAAGTCGGTAGTCATCAATCGCTCCCTTCAATCCACGCGGCGGTGTCCGCGGTGCAAGTCTAGGCAGCCGTACGATGGAAGGCTATGTCTGACGCCCCGATCGTTATCTCCTACCCGCCTGAGCTGCCCGTCAGCCAGCGCAAGGACGACATCGCGCGCGCCCTGACCGAGAACCAGGTCGTCATCGTGGCGGGGGCGACGGGGTCGGGCAAGACGACGCAGCTGCCGAAGATCCTGCTGGAACTCGGCAAGACATCCATCGGCCACACCCAGCCGCGGCGCATCGCCGCCCGCGCCATCTCAGAGCGCATCGCCGAGGAGCTGGGCGAGGCGGGCCAGCAGCTCGTCGGCTACCAGGTGCGCTTCACCGACACGGTCGGCAAGAACACGCGCATCAAGCTCATGACCGACGGCATCCTGCTCAATGAGATCCACCGCGACCGCGACCTCAAGAAGTACGACGCGATCATCATCGACGAGGCGCACGAGCGCAGCCTCACCGTCGACTTCCTGCTCGGCTACCTCAAGCAGCTGCTGCCTCGACGCCCCGACCTGACGGTCGTCATCACGAGTGCGACGATCGACCCGGAGAGCTTCGCGAAGCACTTCTCGAAGCCCGACGGCACCCCAGCCCCCATCGTCGAGGTGAGCGGCCGCACCTTCCCGGTCGAGATCCGCTACCGTCCGCTCGTCGCCGAGACCACGGGCGAGGATGACGAGGAGCCGACCGAGGATCGCGACCCCCTCGAGGGCATCAACGCCGCGATCGACGAGCTGTCGCGCGAGGACCGCGGCGACATCCTCGTGTTCCTGTCTGGTGAGGCAGAGATCCGGGATGCCGAGGACGCCATCCGCGGACGCAACCTGCCGAACACCGACGTGCTCCCGCTCTACGGCCGACTGAGCGCCGCCGACCAGCACCGCGTGTTCCGCGGCGGTGGGTCCAACCGGCGCATCGTGCTCGCCACGAATGTGGCCGAGACCTCGCTGACCGTTCCGGGCATCCGCTATGTCATCGACGCGGGCACGGCACGCATCAGCCGGTACAGCGTTCGGTCGAAGATCCAGCGGCTGCCGATCGAGGCGATCTCGCAGGCGAGCGCCAACCAGCGCTCTGGGCGCTCGGGGCGCACGAGCCCCGGTATCGCCATCCGGCTCTACTCGGAGGAGGACTTTGCCCGCCGACCGGAGTTCACCGAGCCGGAGATCCTGCGCACGAACCTCGCCGCGGTCATCCTGCAGATGATCTCGCTCGGCCTCGGCGACATCGAGGCTTTCCCATTCCTGCAGCCACCGGACTCGCGGGGCGTGAAGGACGGGCTCGATCTGCTGCGCGAGCTGCAAGCCGTCACGAAAGACAACGGGATCACCCGCATCGGCAAGCAGCTCTCGCAGCTGCCGATCGACCCGCGCCTCGCGCGCATGGTCATCGAGTCGAAGCAGCATGCGGTCACGCGCGAGGTGATGGTCATAGTCGCTGCCCTCAGCATCCAGGATCCGCGCGAGCGCCCCCTCGAGAAGCGCGCCCAGGCCGATCAGTCGCACGCGCGCTTCACCGACCCTACGAGCGACTTCCTCAGCTACCTCAACCTCTGGAACTACCTCGAGGAGAAGCAGAAGGAGCTGAGCGGCAACCAGTTCCGCCGCCTCACCAAGGCGGAGTACCTCAACTTCCTTCGCGTGCGCGAGTGGCAGGACGTCTACCGGCAGCTGAGCCGCATGGCGAAGCCGCTCGGTCTCGTCATCGGGGACGCGCACGTCAACCCGGATGGCATCCACCGCAGCCTGCTCGCCGGGCTGCTCAGCCACCTCGGCCTCAAAGACGTGGCGAAGAAGGACTACCAGGGAGCGCGCCAGTCGCGCTTCGTCATCTTCCCCGGCAGCGCGCTGGCCAAGAAGCAGCCGAACGCGATCATGAGCGCGGAGCTCGTGGAGACGAGCCGCCTGTTCGCCCGCACCAACGCGAGCATCGACCTGGCGTGGGCGGGGGCGATCGCCGGCGACCTCGCCAAGCGCAGCTGCAGCGAGCCGCGCTGGGAGAAGAAGCAGGGCGCCGTCGTCGCCAACGAGAGGGTCACGCGCTACGGGCTGCCGATCATCCTCCGCCGCACCGTGCAGTTCGCCCGCATCGACCCGGAGTACGCGCGCGACCTCTTCATTC
>NZ_JBXMIS010000134.1:0-13044 GCF_057073975.1 Conyzicola sp.
CTCGGTGCTCACACCATCCACGCCGATCTCCACGCGGTGGTCGCGCAGCAGCTTGCCGCCGCGGAGGTTGTAGAACCCGATCGCCAGGCGGTGCGGCCGGATGGTGGGGTAGTCGGGCGCTGCCTCCTGCAGCACCGCGAACGAGGTGATCGTGCCATCCGCATCGGTCTCGATGGCCGGGCGCAGCGTGTTGACACCCGCGTTCTCGAGCCACAGCTTGCTCCAGCTCGTCAGCTCGCGACCGGACGTCTTCTCGAGCTCGGCGAGGAGGTCGGTGAGCTCGGTGTTGCCGTACTGGTGCTTCTGGAAGTAGGCGGCGACGCCGGCCATAAACTGCTCGAGCCCCACCCAGGCGACCAGCTGCTTGAGCACCGACCCACCCTTGGCGTAGGTGATCCCGTCGAAGTTGACCTGGACGTCCTCGAGGTCGTTGATGGTGGCCACGACCGGGTGGGTCGACGGCAGCTGGTCCTGGCGGTAGGCCCAGCTCTTCTCCATCGCCTGGAAGGTGGTCCACGCCTCGTGCCACTCGGTGGCCTCGGCGGTCGCGATGGTCGAGGCCCACTCGGCGAAGCTCTCATTGAGCCAGAGGTCGTTCCACCACTTCATGGTGACGAGGTCGCCGAACCACATGTGGGCGAGCTCGTGCAGGATCGTGACGACGCGACGCTCCTTGATGGCGTCGGTCACCTTGCTTCTGAAGACGTAGGTCTCTGTGAACGTCACGGCGCCCGCGTTCTCCATGGCGCCCGCGTTGAACTCAGGAACGAACAGCTGGTCGTACTTGGTGAAGGGGTAGTCGTAGTCGAACTTCTCCTCGAAGTAGGCGAAGCCCTGGCGGGTCTTCTCGAAGATGTAGTCGGCGTCGAGGTACTGGCTGAGCGACTTGCGGCTGAAGATGCCGAGTGGCACCGTGCGGCCGCCGCGGGTGGTGAGCTCGGAGCGCACGACAGCGTAGGGGCCGGCGACGAGCGCGGTGACGTAGCTGGAGAGGATCGGGGTCGGCGCGAAGACCCACGTCGCGGCCTCGCCGGTGACTGACGGAGCCGGCGTCGGCTCGTTGCTCACGACCTCCCACGCGGATGGCGCGGTCACCGTGAACTGGAACGTCGCCTTGAGGTCTGGCTGCTCGAATACCGCGAACACGCGGCGGGAGTCTGGCACCTCGAACTGCGTGTAGAGGTAGACCTCGCCGTCGACCGGGTCGACGAAGCGGTGCAGGCCCTCGCCGGAGTTGGTGTACTCCATGTCGGCGACGACCTCGAGCACGTTCTCTGCGGCGAGCCCGTCGAGCTGGATGCGGGCGCCGTCGGCCGCGTTCTCGAGAACCGTGCCGTTGAGCGTCACAGAATGAACCGTGGATGTGATCGCGTCGATGAAGGTCGACGCGCCATCCGCTGCGGTGAACCGCACGACGGTGCTGGAGCGGAATGTCGTGTCGCCCGTCGTGAGGTCGAGGGCGATCTCGTAGCTCTGAACATCGACGAGAGCCTTGCGCTGCTGGGCTTCGATGCGGGTGAGGTTCTCTCCGGGCACGCTGGTCTCCTGTACGTCGATGGATCGCTGCTCGTGACAGCAGGAACAACCCTAGCCGCGCGAGCGGCCACAATAGAGGGATGCGCATCCACATCGCCACGGATCACGCCGGACTCGAGTTCAGCACTGACCTGCAGCAGCACCTGACCGCCAACGGCCATGAGGTCATCGACCACGGCCCCACCGAGTACGACCCGCTCGACGACTACCCGTCGTTCTGCATCAATGCCGCCCGCGCGGTCGTCGTCGACCAGCTCGCCGGCATCGAGGCACTCGGCATCGTCTTCGGCGGCTCCGGCAACGGCGAGGCGATCGCCGCCAACAAGGTGTCTGGCGCCCGCGCCGCCCTGGTGTGGAGCCTCGCGACGGCGGTGCTCGGCCGCGAGCACAACGACGCCAACGTCATCGCGATCGGCGCCCGCCAGCACAGCTTCGACGAGGTCACGAGCTTCGTCGACACCTTCATCGCCACGCCGTTCTCTGGCGATGAGCGCCACGTGCGCCGCATCGCGCAGCTCGCGGAGTACGAGACGACCGGCGCGATCACCGACCGCCAGATCGACTAGGGCGCAGCCCGTGCCAGAGGGCCACTCCGTTCACCGCATCGCCCGGCAGTTTCGGCTGCACTTCGTCGGCAAGACGGCAGAGATCACGAGCCCGCAGGGTCGGTTCGCCGCGGGTGCGGCCCAGCTGACCGGCCACGAGATGGTGCAGGCGCTCGCGGTGGGCAAGCAGATGTTCCTCGAGTTCGATCACGGGCTCTGGCTGCGGGTGCACCTCGGGCTCTACGGCGCGTGGGACTTCGCGGGCGACGTGACCGTCGACGCCACCATCGCCTCGGCGAACGGCCGCATCGGTCAGACCAACCAGCGAGGCACCTTCGAGGCGCTCTCTGACGACGCCGAGGCATCCAACTCGTCGATCGGAGCACCGCGCCGCACCCGCCTGCGCATGTCGGAGAGCGAGACGCCAGAGGCACCCATCGCGACCTTCCCGCCAGAGCCGATCGGCGCCGTGCGCGTGCGCCTGCTCACCGATGCGACCGTCGCCGACCTTCGCGGGCCGACGAAGTGCGAGGTGCTCGACGCGGCAGAGGTGAACGCCGTGATGGCCAAGCTCGGCCCCGACCCTCTCGTCGACCCGCCGAAGAAGGGCGAGCAGCGGTTCGTGGATGCCGTGGCCAAGACCTCGACCCCGATCGGCCTGCTGCTCATGGACCAGTCCGTCATCGCCGGCATCGGCAACGTCTACCGTGCAGAGATGCTGTTTCGCGCCCGCCTCGACCCGCACACGCCTGGCCGCGATGTGCCAGAGGAGACCGTGCGCGCCCTCTACCGCGACTGGACGAAACTGCTCACCACCGGCGTGCGGCTCGGCCAGATGATGACGATGGACGGGCTGACGAAGCAGCAGTACCAGGCGGCGCTCGCGAGCCGCGACGACCGCCACTGGGTCTACCACCGCACCGGCAAGCCCTGCCGGGTGTGCGGCACCCCGATCGTGATGGAGATGGCCGCCGGCCGCAAGCTCTACTACTGCCCCTCGTGCCAAGCTTGATGGATGCGGCACACCCCTACCTACCTGCTCACTGACGAGACGGAGGTCAAGCGCCTCATTCGCGAGAACCCGTGGGCGACGATCGTCTCGAACACGGCGAACGGGCTCGTCGCCTCGCACTATCCCGTGGTGCTCGAGGAGGGCCTCGACCACATCAGCATCGTCAGCCACGTCGGGCGGCCCGATGAGCAGCTGCACGAGCTTGGCCAGCACGAGGTGCTCGTCACCATCCAGGGGCCGCACGGCTACATCTCTCCCGGCTGGTACGAGAACGACGAGCTCGTTCCCACCTGGAACCACGTCACCGCCCACCTCTACGGCACGCCAGAGATTCTCAGCGACGAGGAGAACTTCACGGTGCTCGACCAGCTCGTCGACCACTTCGAGCAGCGCATGCCGCAGCCGGTGACGATCATGCTCGATGAGAACGCGAGCCGCCGCATCGCCAAGGGCACCGTTGGCGTCCGCCTTCGCGTCACCCGCTTCGACGCCCGCCTCAAGCTCAGCCAGAACAAGTCGCCGGAGGTGCTCGAGCGCATCGTCGCCGCCCTCGAAGGCGAGGGGCCCTATGCCTCGGCAGAGCTCGCGGCAGAGATGAGACGCAGTGCTGCTTCGTAACGCACGAGTCGACGGGGCCGTCGTCGACATCCGACTGGATGACGGCGTCATCACCGAGATCGCGCCCGGTCTGCGCGGCGAGGGCCTCGACCTCGACGGCCGCTTCGTCATGCCGGGTCTCTGGGACGAGCACGTGCACCTCAGCCAGTGGGCGCTCACCGCCAACCGGCTCGACGTGTCGGCGGCGGCCTCGGCCCGCGAGGTCGCGGCACTCGTGGGGGAGGCGCTTGCCTCGGCTCCGCGCGCGGTGACCTTCGTGGCGCAGGGCTTCCGCGACGGGATGTGGGCCGACGCCCCGAACCTGGCCGACCTCGATGCGGTCTCTGGCGGGCATCCGGTCGTCATCATCAGCGCCGACCTGCACGCTGCCTGGCTCAACTCCGCTGCCCTGTCGCTCTACGGGCACGCGGGCAACGAGACGGGCCTGCTGCGCGAGGAGCCGGCGTTCGAGGTGACCCGGCGAGTCGGAGAGATTCCCGACGACGTGCTCGACGGCTGGGTGCGTGCCGCGGGGCTCGCGGCGGCGGCTCGCGGCGTCGTCGGCGTGGTCGACCTCGAGATGGGCTGGAACCTCGACACCTGGACGCGCCGCATGGCCGCCGGTTTCGACACCCAGCGCGTCGAGTTCGGCGTCTACCGGCAGCACCTCGACCGCGCGATCGGCCTCGGGCTGCACACGGGTCAGCAGATCACCCCGCTGCTGTCGGTCGGCCGGTTCAAGATCCTCACCGACGGCTCGCTCAACACCCGCACGGCGTACTGCGCTGCCGACTACCCGGGCCAGCCGGGGCAGCGCGGCCTGCTCGAGGTCGAGCCGGCAGAGCTCGTCGACCTTGTCGGCCGGGCACACCGCGCTGGAATCGTGTCGAGCGTGCACGCCATCGGCGATGCGGCCAACACCGTCGCCCTCGACGCCTTCGAGGCGGTCGGCTGCGGGGGCCGCATCGAGCACGCGCAGCTGGTCGCCGAGGCAGACTTCGCCCGATTCGCCGCCCTCGGCGTCGTGGCGAGCGTTCAGCCGGAGCACGCCATGGACGACCGCGACGTCGCCGACCGCTACTGGGCCGGCTGGATCGACCGCGCCTACGCGTGGAAGAGGTTCCTCGACGCGGGGGCAACGCTCGCCTTCGGCTCCGATGCGCCGGTCGCGCCGCTCGACCCGTGGGTCACGATGGCGGCCGCGGTCGGGCGTGCGCGCGACGGTCGCGACCCGTGGATTGCGCAGCAGCGACTGGATGTGGGTGACGCGATCGCGGCATCCACGCGTACCACGGTTGCCATCGGCCAGCCCGCCGACCTCGTGATCACCGAGCTCGACCCCCGCGGCGTCGATCACGAACAGTTGCGCTCGATGCCTGTCGCTGGGACGCTTGTCGCGGGGCGCTTTAGCTATTCGGCGATAGATCCGAAGGACTCGAATTGAAGCTCACCTGGCTTGGCACCGCGAGCGTGCTCCTCGACTATGCAGGCATCCGACTGCTCACCGACCCCGTGTTCGACCCCAACGGGCGCAGCTACGGCTTCGGGCCGCCCGCCACGCCGAAAGCGTGGTTCTCGTCGACCCGCGACTACGAGGTTCCGTTGCAGTCGGGCGAGCTCGGCGTGATCGACGGCGTGCTCATCAGCCACGACCACCACGCAGACAACCTCGACGACGCGGGGCGCGACTTCGTTGTGTCCGGCACGGCGGCACCCGTCGTCACCAACCCGAGAGCGGCTGTGCGCCTCTCGCGGGTGCGCGACGACGTGCGTGGCCTTCGCGCTGGGCGCTCGACGACGATCGGCGCGGTGACCATCACCGCGACACCGGCGCAGCACGGACCGCGACTGACCCCGCAGGCTGGTCAGGTCTGCGGGTTCCTGCTCGAGGCACCGGGGGAGCCAACGGTGTGGATCAGCGGCGACACGGTGCTCACTCCCGCTCTTCGCGCATGGGCCACCGCCCACCGCGGCATCGACGTCGCCGTTGTGCACGCCGGCGGGGTGCACTTCGCCGCCTCACCGGTGCTCGGCTCCGCGCTGTTCACGATGGATGCCGACCAGGTCGTCGAGCTGCTGCAGCTGCTGGAGCCCGGGGTGGTCGTGCCGATCCACCGCAGCGGCTGGTCGCACTTCGAGCCGCAGCAGCGGCTGCACGAGGCGCTCGACGCCGCGGGGCTGCTGGAGCGAACACGGTGGCTGGAGCTGGGGGAGGCAACGACAGCATGAGGATTCGGCACCGCGATCACGAGCCGCACGTCGATCCGACGGCGTACGTCGCACCGACGGCCGTGCTCAGCGGCGACGTGCGCATCGGGGCTGGCAGCCGCATCCTGTTCGGCGCCGTTCTCACCGCGGAGGGAGGAACAATCACGATCGGCGAGAACGTCGTGGTCATGGAGAACGCGGTGCTGCGCAGCACCGCTCGCGACAGCCTCACGATCGGCGACAACTGCATCGTCGGGCCGCGCAGCTATGTCGCGGGCGCAGACATCCACGACGAGGTGTTTCTCGCCACCGGCTCCAGCGTGTTCAACGGCGCGGTGATCGGCACCCAGAGCGAGGTGCGCATCAACGGCACCGTGCACCTGCGCAGCGTTCTGCCGGCAGGCTCGATGGTGCCGATCGGATGGATCGCCGTCGGCAATCCTGCGCAGGTCTTCTCGCCAGCGCAGCACGATGAGCTCTGGCCGCTGCAGGCCGAGCAGGACTTTCCCGGCTACGTGTTCGGCGTCGACCGCAGCTCGCCCACCGCGATGGTCGAGATCACCGAGCGCTGGTCGAGGTCGCTGTCGATGCACCTCGACGACGAGGTGCTCTAGCGCGCAGCGCCTGCTAGCTGGAGATGTGCGCGAAGAGGAACCAGCGATCCTTCTCGAGGCCGCGCGCGATCTCGATGGCGACATCCTGCGACGCCGGGTCGAGCTCTGCGAGCTCGTCGACCGCGGTGCGCACGCTCACCAGCGTGGCGTCGATCGAGGCGATGATCTGCGCGATCACGGCGTCGGACTGCTGGAAGCCCGCGTCGAAGACGGGGGTGGTGGCCTTGGCGCCGACCGTCTGGATGCGCACATCGAGCGGAAGGCCAAGGGCCACGACGCGCTCCGCGGCGGTGTCGGCATACTCGTGGGCGTGGTCGACGATGGTGTCGAGCAGTTCGTGCACGGCCTGGAAGTTGGCTCCGCGAACGTGCCAGTGGGCCTGCTTGCCGTCGACACCGAGGGCGGTGAGGTCGACGACGACCGGGCCGAGGAACTGGGCGACGCCGGCAACGGTATCGGCATCCATTGAGCTCTGGGGAACGACCTTGATGTCAGTCATGTGACGACTCCTATCTACGTGTGACCCAACGCTACGCGGCTGGATGTATTCCGCAAGCAAGCTGAGGCAACGCTTACGTGGGTTGTCGGGTGGGCTAACCCCCGCAGCGGTTGGGGAGCCCGCGGGATGCCGCGAACGCGCGCGGATCGCTTTGCTTGGTACAGACAGACCACTGGCACTATGAGAACAGGCAGACATGACAACCACCGACACAGCGATCCCCGCGACACAGCAGGAGCCGGCCCTCTACTGGCAGCTCTGGCGTGGAGTGCCGCGCGAGCTGCTCTTCCTCCTCCTCGGGTTTCCCATCGCCCTCGCGGCATTCGTCGTGACCCAGACGCTGTTCTGGACGGGCGTCGGGTCGATCTTCACCTTCATCCTCGGTGTGATCTGCATCGTCGGAGCCATGTACGTCGGGCGAGGAATGGGATGGCTCGAACTGCGTCGCCTCGAGTTCGCCGGCATGCCGCGCATCGAGGAGCCGCTGTGGCAGCAGCGTGAGCCAGGCTTCTGGAGCTGGCTGCGCTCGATGTTCGGCAACGGCCACTACTGGCTCTACGTGCTCTACACGAGCGTCACCAACTTTCTCGTGACTCTCATCAGCTGGAGCCTCACGGTCACCTGGGTTGCCCTCATCCTCGGCGGTGCCACGTTCCCCATCTGGGCCGAGCGGGTCGAGCCGATCGCCGACGGGCCGAGGATCGCGTTCTCCATCATCGCCGGACTGCTCGCCCTCGCGAGCCTCCCACTGCTCACCCGCGGACTCACCCTCGTGCACTACTACCAGTCCAAGCTGCTGCTCGGTGCTTTCGCCTCCGACGCGCTGCGGGCCCAGGTCGGTGACCTCGCCGAGGCGCGCGGGGCCGCGATCTCTGCCGAGGGGCACTCGCTTCGCCGCCTCGAGCGCGACATCCATGACGGTCCGCAGCAGCGTCTCGTGCGCCTGCAGATGGACCTCGCCGCAGCCGAGCGCCAGCTCGACGCCGACCCCGACAAGGCCCGCACGCTCATCGCCGAGGCGATGACGCAGTCGAAGGAGGCGCTAGAGGAGCTGCGGGCACTCAGCCGTGGCTTCGCTCCTCCCATGCTGCTCGACCGCGGCCTGGTGGCCGCCCTCGAGTCGGCAGCCACCCGCAGCACCGTGCCGACCCGTGTCGTGAGCGAGCTCGGCGACGCCTCACTGCCGCTCGAGATCGAGCGCAACGCCTACTTCGTCGCGAGCGAGGCCCTCGCCAACGCGGCAAAGCACGCCGGTGCGAGCGACGTCGAGGTGCGACTGCACCAGCGACTGGATGCCGACACGACCTGGCTCGACGTTATCGTCACCGACAACGGGGCTGGCGGCGCTGTCGCGACCCCAGGGCACGGACTGGCGGGCCTCGAGGAGCGCATGCGCGGACTCGGCGGCTCTCTTCAGGTGCAGAGCCCTCCCGGTGGGCCGACGATCGTGTCTGCGCACCTTCCGGTGTCGTCCGCGACCACGGGCAGCGTCCAGCCCTAGGCTGGGCGGGTGCTTGCTAGCTCCGTGCGTGTTGCTGTTGCCGACGACTCCGTGCTGCTCCGCGAGGGGCTGGTGCGGGTTCTCGTCGAGGCCGGGTGTGAGGTCGTCGGCTCCTTCGCCGACGGCGACGCCCTGCTCGCCGCCCTGCCAGACCTCGATGTCGGACTCGTCGTGCTCGACGTCAGGATGCCCCCGTCGTTCAAGGATGAAGGGGTGCGTGCGGCGATCGCGGCGCGCGCGATCAAGCCCCAGCTCGGCATCCTGCTGCTGTCGCAGTATGTCGAGGTTGCCTACGCCCGCGAGCTGCTCTCTGGCGGCACGGGCGGCATCGGCTACCTGCTGAAAGACCGCGTCGCCTCCCTTGCCGAGCTCGAGGATGCCGTCGGCCGAATTGCGGCCGGAGGCACCGTGCTCGACCCAGAGGTCGTCTCCCAGCTGCTCGGCCGTCGGGTCGACCCACTCTCGACCCTGACGCCGCGGGAGCACGAGGTGCTCGCACTCATGGCAGAGGGGCGCACCAACGCAGGCATCGCCGAGGCGCTGTTCATCGGCACCGGGGCAGTGGAGAAGAACGTGACGGCGATCTTCCAGAAGCTGGGACTCGACGACTCGGGCACCGACCACCGCCGGGTGCTCGCGGTGCTCGCGTGGCTGCAGCGCTGACCGAGCGTGTGCTGACCGCGGCCGCCCAGCGTCTCTCGCCTCCCAGTTCATCTCGCGGGGACCTTCGGCCCTGGGCGCGGCGAACCCCGGCGCGCAGCCTCGGGAGATGACTCCTCGACTGCGCCTCCTCCTCGCGGTGCTGGTGGTCGGCTCTGCGCTCACGGGGTGCACGAGTGCGCCCTCTCCTCAACCGACGCCGAGTGCCTCGTCCAGCCCCTCTGCGAGTGCCTCGCCGTCTGCGTCGCCGTCATCTAGCAGCTCGCCCGCCCCGACCGAGACCCCGCCGCCGCCACTGGACCCGCCACCGAGCGCGGTCACCGGGCTCACCGCGACGATGGGAGGCGGAAGCGGCGAGGTGCTCCTGCGCTGGACCCAGAACCCGGAGCAGGACGTGGTCTCGTACATCGTGCTGAGGACATCCACTCCGGGAGGGCCCATGGCGAGGATCGGCACGGTAACGCGCCAGGAGGTCACCCAGTTCGAGGTGGTGCCGTTCGTCGACTCGGAGACCACGGTTGGCTACTACCGAGTGCGCGCAGTCGACGCGGCGGGGCAGGAGGGCCCGGACTCCATCGAGGTCTGCGGTGCTTCGGTCGGCAACAGCTGCTAACAGCTCTGGGGCGGCAGCCGCGGGAAAAACCAGGTGGAGGGGCTGACGAGAATCGAACTCGCATCATCTGTTTGGAAGACAGAGGCTTTACCACTAAGCTACAGCCCCGAATATTCAGCGACGAATCGCTGGATCTTCGAGTTTCGTGCGTGCTCCCGAAGGAGTGGCTCCGTCGAATACTGTACCCGAACTCGGCAGGGAGTTTTCGCGGGTGGGTGCAGTGCGTCGGGTCTAGAGCGGCAGGTACGAAGCCAAGATCGGCTCGATCGTCGACCACATCGTCGCGTAGAGCACGCCGACACCGATCGATAGCACCATGCTGATGACGGCGAGTGCCACGCCCCAGCGGGCGAGCACGCGGCCAGCCGGCTTGAGGTCCATCGACTCGAACTCGCGCGCCCGGCGAAGCCCGAGGATGCTGAAGATGAGTCCGAACAGCGAGATGCCAAGGAAGCTCAGAATGAATCCGGCAATCGCCTTGCCGTTCTTCGGCGTCTCCACTGGACCGCTCGGCGTGGCGATGGCTGGCATTGTGCTCGAGTCGAACATGGAGTTGAAGTCGAATCCGCTGCCGGCAGATACAGCGGGTGTGGCCTCGCCGGAGGGCTGAGCCACCCAGCCAGCAGACAGCGCGCCGAACAATGGGTTAGACACCTCCGGCAGCTGCGAAGCGTACTGCGGGATGGTCACGACGGCGGCCGCGGCGGCTGCGGCCGCCTCTGGTGTCATCGCGGCGACGCCGCCCGATGCTGGCGGGATAGGCGCGGTGCCAGTCGCGGCTGGGGTGATGACAAGGGCGCTTCCGGCGGGCGGAGCCAGAGGCGCTGCGGCTGGAGGCTGCGGCGCTGCGATGGCGGCAGGTGCCGGAGGCGGGGTGAATGCGGGCGCCGGCGGCGGGGTGAATGCGGGCGCCGGCGGCGCAGTGAGAGCGGGAGCGGGTGCCGCAGCGTAGGTAGGGACCGGGGCGGGCGCGGCAGCGTAGGTGGGAGCGGGAGCAGGAGCAGGAGCAGGAGCGGCGGCGTACGCGGGCGCCGGGGCCGTGGAGTACGACGGTGCTGGTTCTGGGGTCGTGACCGAGAACGTCGGCGCGGCGGTGAATGCAGGCGCCGCGGTGACGGCGGGCGCCGAAGCCGGGGGGGTGCTGCCGACGAGAGGCGACTCGGCGACGTGCTGCGACGGCGCGGCGTGTGCGGCGTGGGCAGAGGGAATAGCGAGCTGGGCCGTCGGTGGGTTAGGGGCGAATGCCGCACCGGGTCGAGTGTGATCGGTCCAGTCGATGCCGCCCCACCAACGCTCGTTCGACGAGTTGGCCGGATCGGTGTACCAGCCTGCAGCGGGTCTCGTTGTAGCCGTGTCCATAGAGCGCCTCCCCCCGGTTGATTGATGCCAATCGCGCTTCCGGGTTTGAGCGTATCCAATTGTTCCCAGCAACAACGAGACCCCGATTGAGGGGTACTCGGCGCTGTCTGCGGCACTCAGCGGGGCAATAGTATGACGTGTCGACACCACGGCCCACGGAGGACCCATTGAAGAAGATCACCCTGTCGGATCGATTCCGCTACTGGTTCGACAACGTGATGTCGAGGGGCGTCATCGCCCTCGTTGGGCTCCTCGGAGTCGTCACCTTCGTGTTCGTTCTCGTGATGGGCACCCTCGTCGCCATCCTTCCGTTCACCAAGCCGGATGACGACCCGAGCATGAGCTTCGGCGAGGGACTGTGGGCGAGCCTCATGCGCACCCTCGACCCGGGAACCATGGGCGGCGACGTCGGCCCCGGCTTCCGCGCGGCCATGCTCATCGTCACCATCGGCGGTCTCATCGTCGTGGCGAGCCTTATCGGTGTCGTCTCCAATGCCTTCGACGGCAAGGTGGAGGAGCTGCGCAAGGGCCGCTCCACCGTGCTGGAGAAGGAGCACACGGTCATCCTCGGCTGGAGCTCGAAGGTGTTCCCGGTCATCGCAGAGATCATGCTCGCCAACGAGTCGGAGGGGCGCTCGGCCATCGTGATCCTCGCCGACCGCGACAAGGTCGAGATGGAGGACGAAATCGCCGCCCGCATCGGCAAGTCGGGCAAGACGAAGGTGATCGTGCGATCCGGCGACCCGATGGACCTCACCGACCTTGAGCTGGCGAGCCCGCACACGGCGCGCAGCATCATCCTGCTCGCTCCGGAGAACGACACCGACCCCGACTCCATCGTCGTCAAGACGGCCCTGGCCATCACCAACAACCCGCACCGCAAGGACGGCAAGTACCACGTCGTCGCAGAGCTGAACGCCCCGGAGTACCTCGAGGCTGCGACCCTCGTCGGTCGCGACGAGGTGCACTGGGTGCTCACGAGCGACCTGATCAGCCGCATCACCGTGCAGAGCTGCCGCCAGAGCGGCCTCAGCGTCGTCTACTCAGAGCTGCTCACCTTCGAGGGCGACGAGATCTACTTCACCGAGCAGCCGACCCTCACCGGCAAGACCTACTTCGAGACGCAGTTCGCCTTCGTCGACTCGAGCGTGCTCGGCATCGTCTCCGGTGGCTCCGTGCACATCAACCCTCCGGCCGACACCGTGCTCGGTGCCGGTGACCAGCTCATCGTGATCGCGGAGGACGACAGCGCCATCCGTCTCGCATCGACCATCGGTGCCGCCGACGAGTCGGCGATCAGCTCTGCCACGCCGAACGACCACGCCCCGGAGCGCACGCTCGTGCTCGGCTACAACTCGAGCCTCGAGGTCATGCTCCGCGAGCTCAACGAGTACGTGCCAGCCGGCTCGAGTGTCACGGTGCTCGCCGATCACGCCCAGCCGGAATTCGGCGCCTACGAGAACCTGGCCATCGCGTTCACCCGCGGCGACACGACCAGCCGAGCACAACTCGAGGCACTCGACGTCGCGACCTTCGACCACGTCATCGTGCTCGCCTATCGCGAGGACCTGACCACGCAGCAGGCCGACACCAAGACGCTCATCACCCTGCTGCACCTCCGCGACATCGAGGAGAAGGCCGGTATCGACCTCAACATCGTCAGCGAGATGCTCGACGACCGCAACCGCGAGCTCGCCGAGGTCACCAAGGCCGACGACTTCATCGTCAGCGACAAGCTGATCAGCCTCATGCTCTCTCAGGTGAGCGAGAACAAGCGTCTCACCGAGGTCTTCGACACGCTCTTCTCCAGCTCGGGCAGTGAGATCTACCTGCGCCCGGCGGAGCTCTACGTCACCCCGGGCGCGGCCATGAACTTCTACACCGTTCTCGAGTCGGCGGC
>NZ_JBXMIS010000135.1:0-31968 GCF_057073975.1 Conyzicola sp.
CCGGGGGCGAACGCGCACTCGATGCGCTTGGCATCCTCCGCGCTCATCTTGCCGGCCTTCACGGCACCGACGGCCTCGAAGGAGTCGATGATCGTGATGTCCTTCTCCGTACCGTCACTGAGCTTGACCCAGCCCGGCGCGATCGA
Source organism: Conyzicola sp. (assembly GCF_057073975.1). NCBI lineage: Bacteria > Bacillati > Actinomycetota > Actinomycetes > Micrococcales > Microbacteriaceae > Conyzicola > Conyzicola sp. The sequence continues at coordinate 147 of NZ_JBXMIS010000135.1, forward strand.
TCCGGCGTACAGGAACACGGATGACAGGTCGAGTCGCGCGGCCGCCATGAGCATGCCGGGGATCGACTTGTCGCAGCCGGCGAGCAGCACAGAGCCATCGAGGCGCTCCGCCATCATCACGGTCTCGACGGAGTCGGCGATGACCTCACGGCTCACGAGCGAGAAGTGCATGCCCTCGTGGCCCATGCTGATGCCGTCGCTGACGGAGATGGTGCCGAACTCGAGCGGGTACCCGCCGCCGCCGTGCACGCCCTCCTTCGCCGCCTGCGCGAGGCGGTCGAGGCTGAGGTTGCACGGGGTGATCTCGTTCCACGAGCTCGCGATGCCGATCTGGGGCTTGTCCCAGTCTGCGTCGCCCATGCCGACCGCGCGGAGCATGCCGCGGCTCGTCATCGCCTCGATGCCGTCGGTGACGGTGCGGGAGCGGGGCTTGATATCGGGCTTGTTCTCAGAGGGCTGGCTGGGCGTTTCCGACATGGTACGAGTGTAAAGCTCGCCACACCCCGGTGCTTGCGCACCGTGGTTATGCCTGTTATCTTTTTGGTTAAGCCCATTAACCAAGGGAGCACCGGATGGCCCGCCAGGGACTCAACACCACCACCGTCATCGAGACGGCGGCCGACGTCGCCGACGAGGTCGGGCTCGAGCGCCTCACCCTCGCTCTCGTTGCAGAGCGCAGCGGGGTCTCGCTGCCCGCCCTGTACAAGCACGTCGGCGGGCTCGAGGCCGCACGCCGCGGCGTCGCGCTGCTCTCGGTAGCAGAGCTGACGGAACGCATGAGTGCCGTCGCCGCAGGTCGAGCCGGGCGTGACGCGCTCGCTGCGATCGCGGCAGCGTATCGGGCGTACGCGGTGCAGCATCCGGGTCGGTATGCCGCCTCGACCAAGGCGCCGGCCGCGGGCGATGTCGAGCATGAACGGCTCGGCGCCGCAGCAGTCGCCCTCATCGAGGCAGCTCTCGCGGGCTACCCCGCGCTCGACGTGCACGCCATCCGCTACGTGCGATCGGTGCTGCACGGCTTCGTCTCCCTCGAGACCGGCGGTGGCTTCGGCCTCCCCGTCTCGCTCGACACCACCTTCGCCGCCTGCGTCGACGCGATGCACGCAACCCTCACGAACTGGAGCACGACATGACCGAGTACCTCGACACCCCCGCCGGCCGCCTCGCCTACGACGTCACCGGCGACGGCCCCCTCATCGCCTGCCTCCCCGGCATGGGCGACCTGCGCCAGACCTACCGCCACCTCACTCCCCTGCTCGTCGACGCCGGCTACCGCGTCGCCACCATCGACCTGCGCGGTCACGGCGACACCGGCGGCGAGTGGCATTCCTACAGCCAGGCCTCTCTCGGCCGCGACCTTCTCGCGGTCGTCGAGCACCTCGGCGGCCCGGTCGCCGCGGTCATCGGCCAGTCGTTCACGCCAGACTCCGCGATCGTCGCGGCGGTAGAGAACCCGTCGATCGAGCGCGTGGTCATCATCGCGCCGTGGGCGAACACACCTCACCTCAACCCGGTGATGGCGGCGCTGCAGGGGCTCGTGCTGCGCGTACCCGCCTTCTGGGGTGCGTTCTACTCCTCGCTCTACCCGGGCGTGAAGCCGGCGGACTTCCGCGAGCACCTCGCCGCCGTGAAGGCGTCGGCCAAGCGCAACACCGGGCTCCCCCACTTCGGCGAGCCAGGAGTGAAAGACGCCGACGAGTATCGCGGGCGGCTCACGCAGCCCGCCCTCGTGATCATGGGATCGAAGGATCCCGACTTCCGCGACCCGCTCGCCGAGGCGACGACCATGAAGGATGACCTAGGCGGCCCCGCAGAGGTCGTCATGATCGAGGGCGCCGGCCACTATCCCCACGCGCAGTATCCGCGCGAGACGGCGGATGCCATCCTCGGGTTCCTCCGCCGCTAGCGCCCGGAGCTACTGCTCGTGCACGTCTCCCTCGCGGAGGTCGGCGAGCAGCGTGAGGGTGTGTGCGATCTCGGCGGGGCCGCGCACGCGGAAGTTGGCGAGGGTCGTGCCGTCGCCGGCCTTCACTCCGACGTCGTCGGGCCCGAGGGCGGAGAACGCGTCCTCGTCGGTCACGTCGTCGCCGGCGAAGAAGACGGCACTCGACTTCGTGTACGAGCGCAGGTGCTCGATCGCGTCGCCCTTCGTCGTTCCGCGAACAGAGAACTCGAGAACGTCTTTGCCGGTGCGCACCATGTAGGCGTCGATGACGTGGTCGAGCTCTTCGAGGGCCTCGAGGTGGGCGTGCCTGCTGTCTGCCTCGGTCGCGAGCCGGGTGTGCAGGGCGAAGCCAGCCGGCTTCTCCTCGATCCAGACCTGGTCGAGGTTCTCTGCTACCTCGGTGAGAACCTCGCCGAGGTAGTCGATCTGCCGGATCTCTGTCGTATCGAGGTTGAGCTCGACGTGCGGCTCGTCGAGGCGAAACTCCACGCCGTGCGAGCCGATCAGCAGCGTGTTGTCTGGCAGGCCGGCGACCTCCTCGAGGCTCTCGATGGATCGGCCGGACACGACGGCGACGCGGGTGCGCGGCATTGCCAGCAGCCGCAGCACGGCGTCCTTCGCGGCGGGGAGGGCTCGGGCGCGCGCCGGGTCGTCGACCTCGGGGGCAAGGGTGCCGTCGAAGTCGAGTGCCACGAGGAGGTCGCGGGTGCGTGCGAGCTCGCGCAGGGCTCCGACGAGGGGCTCGGGGAGTCGGGAGAACTTCGGGGGTGTGTCGACGTCAACCATGGGTCGGTGAACCTGATCTGCCTTTCGCTGCCTGTGCGCTCAGAACCTCGAGGAAAGCGGTCGACCATCGCGCCACGTCGTACTCGAGCACGCGCTTGCGCAGCGCGCGCATGCGAGCGGAGCGCTCGCGCTTCGGCATGCTGACCGCCGCGAGGATCGCCTCCTTCAGCCCGTCGATATCGTGCGGGTTGATGTGGAGCGATCGCTTCAGCTCGTCCCACGCTCCGGTGAACTCGCTGAGGATGAGCACCCCGTCGTCGTCGAACCGGGCGGCGCAGTACTCCTTGGCCACGAGGTTCATGCCGTCCCGAAGGGCGGTGACGAGCATGACGTCGGCGGCGAGGTAGAGGGCGACCATCTCCTCGCGGGGGTAGCCGTGGTGGTGGTAGCTGATGGCCTGGTGGCTCATGGTGCCGAAGTCGCCGTTGATGCGTCCGACGGTGAGCTCGATCTCGTCGCGCAGCTGCATGTAGGCCGCCACGCGCTCACGGCTCGGGCTCGCGACCTGCACGAGGGTGACATCCTCGACGTTCAATCGCCCCTCGGCGAGCAGCTCGCCGAACGCCTTGAGCCGGTGGCCGATGCCCTTCGTGTAGTCGAGCCGGTCGACGCCGAGCATGATCGTCTTGGGGTTGCCGAGCCCCTCGCGAATCTCTCTCGCCCGCGCCTGCACCTCTGGGCGCCGGGCGATCTCCTCGAAGCTGGCCGAGTCGATCGAGATCGGGAAGGCCTTGGCGATCACCTGGCGGGGCACGGTATCGGTCGGAACATCGATGATCGCCCCGTTGGTCGTGAACTTCTTGAGGCGGCGCACCGCCCTCGAGAAGTTGCTCGCATCGGCGACGCGCTGGAATCCGATGACGTCGGCCCCGAGGAGGCCCTCGATGATCTGGGTGCGCCACGGCAGCTGGGAGTAGATGCCATACGGCGGAAAAGGAATGTGGTTGAAGAACCCGATGGTCAGGTCGGGACGCAGGTCGCGCAGCATCTTCGGCACGAGCTGCAGTTGGTAGTCCTGCACCCACACGGTGGCACCCTCGGATGCGGTGGTCGCCGCGGTCGCCGCGAACCGCTGGTTGACGAGCACGTAGCTCTCCCACCACTCCCGGTGGTAGCTGGGAGCAGCGATGACGTCGTGGTAGAGCGGCCAGAGGGTGTCGTTGCTGAAGCCCTCGTAGTAGAGCTCGACCTCGGCCTCGTTGAGGGGCACCGGCACGATGTGCATGCCCTCGTGGTCGAACTCGGCGTACTCGAGGTCTGGCTGGCCTACCCACCCGATCCATGCGCCGTCGTTCGCCTGCATGACGGGCTCGAGCGCGGTGACGAGGCCGCCTGGCGACCGTGTCCAGCTCTGGCCGTTGCCGGCGTCGGCGACGTGATCGACGGGCAGGCGGTTGGAGACCACCACGAAGTCGTAGTCGCCCCGGGGAGTGCTGCTGGAGGTGCTCATGAAAGAAATCCGTCGTTGGGGCCGGTCACGTCAGTTTTTCCACGTTAGCAGCCGAGCCTGAGCGTCCTCCGACGCTCCGTTCTCCACAGATTCGGCTGCCCCCTTGCGCACCCCTCGTTCGGGGGATACAGTTTCGAAAGTTGAGGTCTTCTACGCCACGAGCCCCCGAGCGCCGAGCAGCCGCAACGACCCGAAGTAAACGTCCGTAGCGAGCTGCCCCCTCCTCGCACCTCGGATGCTCCCCCGCGATTGCCCCCGCGATTCGGTGCGGCCAGCCACACCGCTATTCGTCGCGCCTCCGTGGCGCCGTGACGCGTTCGCGACCCCACCGATCCGTTCACCCTGCCCTCGAGGACCCCCGATGCTCCCCCTTCCCCGCCCCCTCCCCGCCCGCTTCCCGCGACGTGCCATCGCTGCTGCCCTGCTCACCGGTGTGCTCAGCGCGACCCTCGTCACCGCCGTCGCGGCCCCAGCGAGCGCGCACACCCCCAGCGTCTCGGCAAGCTGCTCAACGCTCTCGGTCGCACTGCAGTACTACGCGTGGTCGGAGTCCAATCCGCGGCCCAACACCGTGACCGTCTCGATCGACGGGGCCGGCGTCGCCTCCGAGCGCTTCGGCGGGTCGTTCGTTCGCGACTTCTCGCTCGGCGACTCGACCAGGGCGCACACCTGGCGCGTCCTCATCGACGCCGTCGACAACTACGACCGCACGTTCGACGGCACGAGCGCGCCGTGCGCTCCGCCGACCCCGAAGGATGCCGCGGCATCGCTGCACACCACGCCAGCCTCGTGCAGCGCGGCCGCCACCCTCGTGCTCGACTCCGTCACCAACGCGACCTGGTCGGCCCCTACCCGCACGCAGGGCCCCGGCAACTACTCAGTCGTAGCAACGGCGGCGAAGGGGCACCTCTTCGACGACGGCACGACGACGAGAGCGTTCAGCGGCACCCTCGCCGGAGCTCTCGGCGCCGCAGCGCCCGGCTGCCAGCCGCCGACTCCGCCAACAACGACTCCCCCGCCCTCGACCACGCCGCCGGTGCCACCGCGGGTGACCCCGGTCGGGCCGAAGCCCGCACCCCTCCTGACATCGTCGCGATTTGTCGACGTCAGTTGCGCTGACGCACTGATGACCATCACCACGACACGCACCACCATCGACTGGGTGCTCAATGCCACCCGCACCGCCTGGATTCAGGCCGAGCCGGTCTCGACCACGACCACCTCGACCCATCGGGTGCTCCCCGGCGACTGCCCCGACGAGTCGGATGCCGGCGGCACTCCCCCGACTACCGGTGGCGACAACGGCAGCGGCAGTGGCAGTGGCGCAGCTGGTGGTGGCGCTGGCGGGGGCTCCGGCGGCGGCATGGTCGGCGGGGCGTTCGACCTCGGCTCCAGCGTCGGATCCGGCATCGGCGCAGGCGTCACCGCGGGGCTCGACTCGCTCGCCCACGCGGGCGCCGAGGCGATGGCGGCGATCTTCCTCGCCATCTCCCTGCTTGCTGCCGGAGGCATCATCCTCCTCCGCCGTCGCGAGGCAGAGCTGGCCGGGGGCGACGCACCACCGACGGAGGAGTGATCGCAGAGCCGGGCCGACGGCTACCATTGCGCCATGGCGACGACCCGGCTCTACAGGAATGGCGCGCTCGCCGTCGAGGGCTTCCCGGTCGCCGACATCTCCGACCACATCCTCGAGAAGGGCTGCACGGTCTGGGCCGACTTCGTCTCGCCGACCGAGGCAGACCTTGCGTCGATCGGCGATGAGCTCGGACTGCACCACCTGGCCGTCGAGGACGCGGTGCACGGCTACCAGCGCCCCAAGCTCGACCGCTACGAGTCGCACCTGTTCCTCGCCGCCTACGCCGTCAGCCTCGACCCGAAGACCGGAGAGCTGTTCACCCACGAGATCAAGGCGTTCATCACCAAGAACGCCCTCGTCACCGTGCACGATCACGACTTCAGCATGGAGAGCGTCGTCGCGCTATGGGAGAACGAGAAGGAGCTGGCCAAGTACGGCGTCGGCTTCCTGCTCTGGGGCCTGCTCGACCACATCGTCGACGGCCACTTCGACACGGTGCAGCAGCTCGACGGGCAGATCGAGCTGCTGGAGGATGTGCTGTTCGACGAACGGCCCCGCGAGCGCGAGGTGCAGCGCCGGTCGTTCGAGCTGCGCAAGAGCCTCGTGCTGCTTCGCCGCGTGGTGCTGCCGATGCGCGAGGTGGTCAACAGCCTCATGCGCCGCGACCTCGACATGATCAACCCGAAGATCGCGCCGTACTTCCAAGACGTCTACGACCACGTGCTGCGTGCGACGGAGTGGACGGAGTCGCTGCGCGACCTGGTGACGACGATCCTCGAGACCAACATCAGCATCCAGGGCAACCGCATGAACCTCATCATGAAGAAGGTGACCAGCTGGGCGGCGATCATCGCGGTGCCGACGGCGATCACGGGGTTCTTCGGCCAGAACCTCCTCTTCCCCGGCTTTCAGACCGCGTGGGGCGTCTGGGCCTCGACCGCGGCGATCGTGCTGGTCGGCGGCGCGCTCTACCTCTCGTTCAAGAAGCGCGACTGGCTCTAGGCGGGCTTCCACCCTCCATCGCGCGACGCCGCCGCCTCTGGTCGGGGGATGTTCCGTCGGTCATCCTCGGCCACAACAGGACAGCCCGGCAGGACCGTCCGACAGGAGCACGCACCGCACCGCGCGTCCTGTTCACGGGTCCTGTTTGCGCCGAGCGTGTCGCGGCGAATCGTGCTCGCGGCGAATCCGGTCTCCGACAGGCTCGTCAATCACCCACGACAGCACGGGCTCCCACCAGCGCCGGGCCTCAGGCACGCAGGGCGCGCAGCACCTGCTCGACATCGCTCTCGTCGTTCCACAGGTGGAAGCTCGCGCGCAGCCGACCGGCCCGCCCCGAGGCACGGATCCCCGCCGCCCCCAGCTTCTGCAGGTCGTGCCCAGACTCGTCTGGCCACGTCACGATCGCCTGGTGCTGCTGGGCGATGCCGAGGCCGTCGCACAGCGCGTCGCCGAGGCCGCTCGCGCGCGCCCAGACCTCGTGGATGTCGAGGCCGGCGAACAGGGCGATCGCCGGCTCTGCCCCGATCCACGCCTGCCACGCAGGAGAGACGTCGAAGCGGCGCGCGTCGGTGGCGAGCTCCATTCGGGGGCCGTAGGTGCTCGTCCACACATCCTGCCCGGCGTACCAGCCCGACTGCAGCGGGCGCAGCTGCGACGACATGCGGTCGCTGAGCGTCATGAATGCCACTCCGCGCGGCGAGCAGAGCCACTTGTAGGTGTGGCACACGGTCACGTCGAAGATGCTCGCGTCGACGGGCAGCACTCCGGCGGCCTGGGTGACATCGCAGAACGTCATCGCTCCGTGGCGCGCGGCAGCGGCGACGACGGAGTCGGCGTCCGCGACGGTGCCGGTCGCCGACTGCACGAGGGAGAAGGCGACGAGCCAGGTGGTGTCTGTCACGGCATCCGCGAGTCCGGCCAGCGGAACGACTCGCACATCGAGGTCGCCGCGGGCGATGAACGGGAACATGATCGAGGAGAAGTCGCCGTCGGGCAGCACGATCTCTGCCCCGACGGGCGCGGCAGCGGCAATGAGCGAGGTGAGCACCGACGTCTGCGAGCCGATGGCGACACTCGACTCCGGCACTCCGACGAGCGAGGCGTAGGAGGCGCGGGTGCGGGCGACGACCGGGTCGTAGCCCTGGGGGTCGCGATTGGCCGCAGCCCACGCGGCCAGATCGGCGGTGAGGGCCTCGACCGCCTCCCGCGGCGGCAGCCCGATGGAGGCGACGGCGAGGTATCCCCGCGGGTCACCGAACTGGGCGATTGCTGAGGAGAGCGCTGGGGAGGTCACGCATCCAGCCTCGCGATCCGCGATCCATGCCACAAGGGCATGTATTGGATGCATCTCATAACGTAGCGTTATGGTCATGGAGCCAGACCTCGACCTGCACTCCGTGCGCATCGTGCGCGCGATCGCCGAGCACGGCTCGATCAGCGCGGCGGCTCGTGCCCTCGGCTACAGCCAGCCGGCCATCAGCCAGCACCTGCGGCGGGCAGAGGTACGGCTCGGCACCGCGCTCGTGACCCGGGTTGGACGCGGCATCCGGCTCACGGAGCCAGGGCTCGTGCTCGCCCGCCACGCACTGACGATCACCTCGGCGATGGATGCCGCCGAAGGCGAGCTCGCAGAGCTCGTCGGCCTCCGCACTGGCACGGTTCGCATCGCGGCCTTTCCCACCGCATCGTCGACCATCGTGCCGCGGCTGCTGCGCAGCCTCCGCGACAGCCACGCCGGCCTGCGCGCGAGCTACATCGAGGCAGAGCCGCCGGAGGCACTCGGGATGCTGCGCGACGGTCTGGTCGACCTCGCCATCACCTTCGCCTACCCCGGCGACCGCGCCGACCCGCACCGGGAGGGAGAGGGCTCGCTCGAGACCACCGCGCTGTTCACGGAGCCCGTCGTGCTTGCCCTTCCCGCCGCCCATCCGCTCGCCGCGCGCGACACCGTCTCGCTCCGCGAGCTCGCCGACGAGCGCTGGATCGCCGGCTGCGCGCTGTGCCGCGGGCACCTTCTCGCCGCGTGCGAGGCGGTCGGGGTCGACCCGCTGATCGAGCTGGAGACCGACAATGCGCCCGCCGTGCTCACGCTCGTCGCCGCCGGGCTCGGTGTCGCGCTCCTGCCCCGGCTCGCACTCGCCACCGCGCCGATTCCGGCAGCGACCGCGGTGCGCGCGACGAGCCCGCTCAGCGAGCGCAGCATCCAGGTCGTCACGCAGTCGGGTGCATCGCGGGTGCCGAGCATCGCCGTCGCCCTCGCGGCGGTCGCGTCGCTCGACGGCGCCGACTGGGGCCTCGAGCGCGCGAACCGCCGTGGCTAGGCGGCCTGCGGCAGCAGTCCCAGCGCCCCGGCCCGTCGGGTGCGGCGGATGGCCAGCAGCGACAGCACAACACTGAGGATTCCGAACCCGGCCAGTGCGACCGCGGCGCCGATCACGGTTGCCGGCGATCCACCGGCGATGATGCCCTGCATCCCGCTCACGCCGTAGGTCAGCGGCAGGAACGGGCTGACCGCCTGGAACGGACTCGAGAGTAGCTGGATCGGGTAGATACCGCCCGTCGATGTCACCTGCACGGCGAGCACGAAGAGCGAGACCACGAGGCCAGCGCGCCCGAGACCGACGGTGAGGAGGTAGTGGAAGGCGGTGAACGCGAAGGCCGTCAGCAATGCAAAGCCGGCGGTCGCGGGAAGGTAGGCCCAGCTCACCCCGAGGGAGAGGTGCAGCAGCGCCACCAGCAGAGCCGCCTGGGCTGCCGTCACGGCACCGGCGCGAAGGAGCGCAGACCACACCAGCCGCCCGTTGTTCGCCGTGGAGGCGAGGGCCCGCCGAGTTACCGGGCGCAGCACGAGGAAGACGGCGAGCGCGCCAACCCACAGGCCAAGGGGAACGAAGAAGGTCGCGATGGCCTGGCCGACCTCCGACACCTCGTTGTCGGTTGAGACCGACAGGGCGACCGGATCAGACGCGATCTCTGCGGACGCCGCCGACGTCTCTGCGTCGTACGTGGGCACCTGCGCCGCGCCGTCCGAGAGGCCGGAGGCGAGCTCGTCGGCTCCGCTCGCCAGCTGCGAGGCTCCGTCGACCAGGGCAGGGCCGGAGGCAGCGAGCTGCGATGCGCCGGAGGCGCTCGACCGGATGCCGCCCTGAACCCCCGAGATCGCCGACGAGGCCTGTGCGCTCAGCGCCGCCCCCCCGCTGCTGGCGCCCGCGAGGCCGTCGACGATCTGCTGCAGCGCCGCCTTCTCCTGGGGGGAGACAGCGGGGTTCTGCTGCAGGCCGGCGTTCAGCTGGCTGAGGCCGCCCGACAGCGAGCTGACCCCGCTCGTGTAGCTCGAGATCCCACTCGAGAGCTGGGTCAGCCCGGAGGCTCCAGAGCTGAGACGGCCGAGGCCGTTCGAGAGCGACGAGACTCCGCCGGTGTAGGAGCCGAGGCCGCTGCTCAGCGAGGAGGCTCCGTCTCCGAGCTGGCTCGCGCCATCCGCCGCGGTCTGCAGGGAGACGCCGACGTCGCCGAGCCCAGCCGTGAGCCCGCCGATGTACTGCGCGGTGATCTCGTTGCCGAAGGTCGACACCATGGTCTGGCCGACAACCTGGGCGACCGATCCGGTCAGGTAGGAGTGCGCGTCGTCGGTGCGGATCGAGACGTCGGCCTGCTCTGGCGAGTCGGTCGAGATCGACAGGATGGAGCTAGAGAAGTTCGACGGAACCGTGAGGATCGCGTAGACCTCACCGGCGGCGAGGGCGGCCTCCGCGTCATCCGCGTTGGTGATGACCCAGTCGAACCCGTCGGTCGCCCCGGTGAGCTCAGTCACGAGCTGCCGTCCGGCGAAAACGGGCTGCTCTGTGCCGTCGGGCAGCGTGCGGTTGACGAGGGTGTCCTCGTTGACGACGGCGGCCGGGATGCGGTCGAGCGCCGTGTCGGACTGCGAGAGAGCCCCGACGAAGAGGCCTGCGAACGCGAGGGGCACGAGCACGACGGCGCCGAGCCCGGCCCAGCGGATGAGCCGCCGGCGACGGGATGCAGGGTCAGAGGTGATGGACATCAGTTGCCTTTCGAGGCCGAGATCGGCGCGAGGGAGTAGAGGTCGATGACGAGGAGGGGACGCCCGCCGGTGTCGGCCGGCTCGATGGCGCGAGCCGGGATCGGGCTGCCGACGACGATGGTGGTGGTGGCTGGGGCGAGTCGGTGCACGGCACTGAGGAAGGCCGCCTCGTCGTCGGTCGACGCGAAGGAGTCGAGCTGGTCGAGCATGACGACCGGCGTCCTCTCTGCGATGGCGATCATCGCGAGGGCCACCGACCGCTCGAGCTGGGGAAGCTCGACGAGGCTGCTCGAGGCGCGGACCACGGTGCTCGACCCGACCTGTGCGAGCACGGAGTTGACCCGTTCGAGCCAGACGCGGCTTCGGCCGCGGGTGTTCAGCATGCGGTACCACGGCTGGGTCAGCTCGAGGCGCTCGCGCAGCAGCTCTCCGACGGTCGCGCTGACCGCGCCGCGGGGGCTTGCCCCCACGTCGGCGAGGGCCACGAGGGATGCGGCCGCGGCCGACTCCGATGGCAGCGGGTGCCCGGCCACCTGGGCGCGACCCGCGAGCGGCGCGAGTCGTCCGGCGAGCGTCGCCGCGAGCAGGCGGCGGTCGACGGGGTCGCCGCTCGCCACCGCGATCGCGCCGGTGGGGATGGCAATGGTGACGGGTCCGACGGAGCGCTCGCGCGATCCGGCCACGAGGTATTCGGCCGAGATCGACTCGCCGCGTCGCGACTGCGCCCACGCGAGGGCGTCGATGTGCTCGCGCAGCTGCTCCCCCTCGATGTCGACGTTGGGAAGGAGGCGGCCGAGCCACTTCGGCATCCACCAGGCGGCTCGCCCGAACAGCGCCATGAGGGCGGGCACGAGGGTCATGCGCACGAGGAATGCGTCGAAGGCGACGCCGACGGCGAGTCCGAGGGCGATGGCCTTGATGGTTCCCATTCCCTCTGGAACGAAGGCGAAGAACACGAAGAACATGATGAGCGCGGCCGCCGTGACGACACGTGCGCCATTGGCGAAGCCGTGCTCGACGGCGTACCGCGCGTCGCCGGTGCGCACGAACTCCTCGCGCATGCCCGAGACAAGGAAGACCTCGTAGTCCATGGCGAGCCCGAAGAGCACGGCCATGAGGATGATCGGCATGAAGCTGAGGATCGGCCCGGTGGTCTCGACGTTGAGCAGGTCGGCGAACCAGCCCCACTGGAACACGGCGACGATGACACCGAAGCTCGCAACGACCGAGAGCAGGAACCCGATGGCGGCCTTGATCGGCACGAGCACGGAGCGGAACACCATCATGAGCAGGATGATCGACAGGCCGACGACGACGAGTCCGAAGGGAACGAGGGCGTCCGACAGGCGCTGCGAGATGTCGATGCCGACGGCGGTCGACCCGGTAACGAAGATCTCGGTGTCGTACTGCCTCTCGATCGACGGTGCGAGGTCACGGATCGCCTGCACCAGCTCCTTGGTCTGCGTCGAGTCGGGGGCGCTCGAGGGGATCACCTGGAGGATCGCCGTGTCGAGCTCCGGGTTCGGCAGGCCCTGGCTGACGTAGTCGACGTCGTCGAGGGCGCCGAGCTCGTTGCCGATCGACTCGAGGTCGTCCATGAAGGTCGTCGACTGGGTGATGTCGACGGCGATGACGAGCGGTCCGTTGAAGCCGGGGCCGAACGCCTCGCTCGTGATGTCGAATGCCTCGCGCGTGGTCGAGCCCTCTGGCTGCGAACCACCGTCGGGAAGGGCGAGCTCGAGACTCAGCGCCGGAATCGCCAGTGCACCGAGGATGCCGACAACGGCGATCACCGCGACGATCGGCGCCTTGAGCACCAGCTTCACCCAGCGGCGGCCGAGCGCGGGCTTGGAGTGGTCGATGGCGCGCTTGAGGGCACGGCCCTTCGGCATGAGCCTCGACCCGGCGAGCCCGAGCATGGCCGGCACGAGAGTCGTTGCGACGCCGATGGCGATGAGCACGGCGACGGCCGCCCCGATACCCATGACGCTGAGGAACGGGATCTGCACCACGAGAAGGCCGAGCAGGGCGATGATGACGGTGACACCGGCGAAGACGACGGCGGAGCCCGCGGTGCCGACGGCCATCGCGGCAGAGTCCTCCGGATCCTGCCCCTCGGCGAGCTGCTGTCGGTGGCGAGAGATGATGAAGAGCGAGTAGTCGATGCCGACCGCGAGGCCGATCATGACGGCGAGCAGCGGAGCAGAGCTCGAGACCTCGATGAACGCGGAGATGCCGAGGATGCCGCCGGCCGCGATGCCGACACCGAGGATGGCGCTGATGAGGGGCATGCCGGCGGCCAGCAGGGATCCGAAGGTGATGACGAGCACGATGCCGGCGAAGAGCACGCCGATGCCCTCGGTCACGGTGAGGGTCGGGCTCGAGTCCTGCAGCACCTGGCCGCCGAACGCGACGGTGAGTCCCGCATCCTCGCCGATTGCCGCTGTGGCGAGCAGCTGGTCGATTGACTCCTGGGCGACGTCGCTGGAGACCCCGGCGAACTGCACCTTCGTCAATGCCACCGACTCGTCCTTCGAGATCGCGTAGCCCGCGTACTCGTCGTAGGGGGTGACCACCGCCTCGACGCCGTCGATCTTCTCGATGGCGGCCGCTTGCTCCTCGATGGCCGCGCGCACATCCTCGTCGTTGACCGATGCGCCGTCGGGCGCCTCGGAGACGACCTGCACGCTCGCGCCAGCGACCTGCGGGAACACGGCCGAGAGGCGGTCGAGGGCCTCCTGCGACTCGGTGCCGGGAATGACGAACGAGTCGGCGCTCTGGCCGCCGAGAGCGATGCCTCCGCCGAGCACGGCGCCGATGAGGGCGATCCAGATGCCGATGACGAGCCAGGCGCGGCGGAACGAGAACCGGCCGAGGCGGTAGAGAAGAGTGGCCATGGGGTGCTCCTAGGCGGTGATCGGACGAACGGGAACGGGGGCGAGAAGCTCTGTCACGATGGTGATGAGAGCAGCCCTGGTCTCGTCGCGCGTTTCGGCCGGCTGCAGCTGGTACTGCTGCTGGCTGGCCATCATGTAGGCGGCACCGCCGAGGGCGATGCCGAAGCGCATGCGCTCCAGTGCGCTGTGCGTGGTGGAGGCGAAGTAGGTGCCGACACGAACAGCGAGCGCGTTGGCGCGGTCGAACACGGGAACATCTTCGAGCGATGGGCCCTGGTTGATGAACATGTGCACCTCGAGGGTGTGCTCGAGCAGCAGGTCGACGAAGTCGTCGATGAAGGCCTCGCGGTCGTCGTGCGAGGCGTTGTTGGCCTCGAGCTTGGCGACCATGCCCTCGAAGCGCTCGAGGGCTGGCGCGATGGCGGCCTCGAGCAGCGCCTCCTTCGAGGCGAAGTGGTAGAGCACGCTCGACTTGCTGAGCCCGGCCACCTCGGCGATGCGCTGCAGCGACGTTGCGCCGTAGCCCGCGCGGGCGAACTCCGCGAGCGCGATGGTGCGCAGCTCCTCGTGACTTGACATGGATTCGACCGTAGCTGACCGAACGGTCAGGAGCTGACCGATTGGTCAGTTTGCCAGCCTCCGCTCAGGTACTTGTTACCTGCGCGTCACCTCGCGCCGCCTCGGCGACACGAAATTCAGGTTCACGCGGCATCCAGCCTCTATATGTCGATGGCGTCGCCCTGAGCCTGAATTTTGCGAGGTCGGGCGAGGAGGAACGCCCCGACGATGACGAGCCCGGCGAGGCCCATGACCCCGAACGACAGCCCCGCGTAGCCGATGAGCGCGAGCACCGGGCCCGCGAGCGCGGCGCCGGCAGCACCCGCGATGCTCATAGTCAGGTCGGCGCGGCCCTGCACCCGGATGCGGGCCGCTCCCGTCACCAGGTCGCTCACGAGGGCCGAGGCAGCCACCGTCGAGGCGCTCCAGCCGAGACCGATAAGCACGAGGCCGACGGTCACCGCCGTCGTCGACTCCTGACCGACGGCGGTGATGCCGAGGGCAGAGAGCAGCAGCACCTGGCCGATGAGGATCGTCGGCACGCGGCCGACCCGGTCGCTCGCCCAGCCGAACACCGGCGAGAGGCCGAACATGCCAGCGACGTGGAGGCTGATGGTGAATCCGACGATGGTCAGGCTCGCGCCCTGGTGCACGAGGTGCACGGGAGTCATGGCCATGACCGAGACCATCGAGGCGTGGCTGAGGGCGATGGTGCCGATCGCGAACACAAGGGCACCGCGCCCTTGCACCGCGCCCTCGGCCAGCTCCGCTGTCGGCTCCACCGGTCGAGAGCGGGCCAGCACGAGCGGATCCGGCCGCAACCCCCACGCGTAGGTGGCGGCGGCGAGCAGCTGAGCCGCGATCGCGATGATGAACGACCCCGTGTTCTCTGGCAGCTGCAGCCAGTCGGCGATGGCGACGCCGGGACCGAACAGGTTCGGCCCCGCGACCGCGCCGACGACGGTCGACCAGACCACGATGGAGAGGTCGCGCCCCCGACTCGTCGCTGACGCGTTGTCGGTGGCGGCGAACCGTGCCTGCAGTCCCACCGCCGTGCCCACGCCGAGCATCGCGAAGCCGAGAAGCAGCAGCGGGAACGCGGTGATGCCGACGGCGATGACCGTGAGCGTCGACCCGGCGGCAGCGACGAGCGCGCCGGCGGCGAGCGAGATGCGCCGGCCCCTCGCCTCCGCGAGGCGCGCGAGCGGGATGGCGATCGCGGCAGCGCCAAGCGCACTCGCCGTGGCGACGGCGCCCGCCCAGGCCTCCGAGCCAGAGACCTCGGTTGCGAGCACCGCACCGAGCGAGCCGGTCGCGCCCTGTCCGAGCCCGGCGAGCACCTGCCCGGCGACGAGGATGCGCACGGTTCTGCGCTGGATGCCGGAATCAGTCACGAGACCATCTCACCCCATCCCCCCGACCTTTACTTCCCCACGGCTCCAGCTGCGCGCTCATAAGGGGCGCTACAACTGGGGCGCCGAGCCCGTAGCTGGAGCTGCGGGGGGGGGGGGACTAGGCGAGGAAGCCGCGCAGCAGTGCCGCGCTTCCGGCGAGGTGCTCGAGCATCGCGGCCGAGGCCGCATCCTCGTCGCCACGCAGGATCGCGTCGACGATCGCCTCGTGCTGCTGGTTGGAGTGCGCGATGTTGGGCGCGAGCAGCGGGATGCGGTCGAGCAGCTCGTTGACGCGCGACCGGGAGTCGGCGACGAGGCTCACGAGCGACGGGGTGCCGGCGAGCTCGGCGATGGCGAGGTGCAGCCGCGAGTCGAGGCGCCGGTAGTCCGCGGGGGCCGCGGCCGAGGTCTCGATGAGCCACGCCCAGAGCGACTCGCGATCGGCGGCAGTGAGAGAGCGTCGGGCTGCCGCACGCGCGGCTCCGCCCTCGAGGATCTCGCGCAGCCCCAGCACGTCGTCGATCTCCGCCGGATCGAGCGGCGCGACGGGAACGGGCGCCACCTGCGGCAGCGACTCGCTCACGAAGGTGCCCCCGTAGCGACCGCGGCGCGCGACGAGGTAGCCGGCGTCGGCCAGCTCCTTGATGGCCTCGCGCACCGTGTCGCGGCTCACAGAGAAGCGCGACGCGAGTTCTCGCTCCGACGGCAGGGCGTCGCCGGGCGGCACGATGCCAAGGCGGATCGTCTGCAGCAGCCGCGCCACGGTGTCCTCGAACGCGTTGCCGCTGCGCACCGGTCGGAAGAGCGCCTCGTCGATGAGACTCTGGCCGAGCTCCCCCGAGTCCGTCATGGCTACAGCGGCGTCACGTACGCGGATGAGATGCCGCCGTCGACGAGGAACGTCGAGGCGGTGATGAAGCTGGCATCGTCGCTCGCGAGGAACGCGACCGCGGCCGCAAGCTCCTCCGCCTCGGCGAAGCGCCCCGTGGGGATGTGCACGAGGCGACGCTGGGCCCGCTCCGGGTCGCTTGCGAACAGCTCCTGCAGCAGCGGGGTGTTCACCGGCCCTGGGCACAGGGCGTTGACACGGATTCCCTGGCGGGCGAACTGCACGCCGAGCTCCTTGGTCATGGCCAGCACGCCGCCCTTCGACGCGGTGTACGAGATCTGCGATGTCGCCGAGCCCATGACCGCGACGAAGGATGCCGTGTTGATGATCGACCCGCGCTGCTGGGCGACCATGTGGCGCAGCGCTGCCCGCGAGCACAGGTAGACGCTCTTCAGGTTGACGTCTTGCACGCGATCCCACGCCGGCAGCTCCGTCGTCTCGATGGAGTCGTCGTCGGGCGGCGAGATGCCGGCGTTGTTGAACGCGATGTCAACCGAGCCGTACTTCGCGGCCGCCGTGTCGAACAGGTTGTTCACCTGTGCCTCGTCGGTCACGTCGACCTGCACGAATAGCCCGCCGACCTCCTCTGCCGCCGCCTGCCCCGTCTCTGCATTGAAGTCGCCGATGACGACCGTCGCCCCCTCGGCGGCGAAACGGCGTGCGGTGGCGAGGCCGATACCGCTGGCTCCGCCCGTGATGACGGCGACCTTGCCGGCCAGACGCTGGGTGAGGTCGATCTTGGTGATGGTCATGACAGTCCGGTGCTCCTAAGGTTCGGTGTTGATGTAGACGTTCTTGGTCTCGGTGAAGGCAGCCGCGGCATCTGGCCCGAGCTCGCGGCCGAGACCGCTCTGCTTGAACCCGCCGAAGGGGGTGCTGTACCTCACCGACGAGTGCGAGTTGACCGAGAGGTTGCCGCTCTCGATGCCGCGGGAGACCCGGATGGCGCGGCCAAGATCGCGGGTCCAGATCGAGCCGCTGAGACCGTAGACGCTGTCGTTCGCGAGGGCGATCGCGTCGGCCTCGTCGTCGAACGGCAGCACGCTCACCACCGGCCCGAAGATCTCGTCGACGACGAGCGGGTCGCGGCGACCGTCGGGCAGCATGACCGTCGGGGCGAACCAGTAGCCCGCCCCCGTCGGCGCGCTGCCGCGGAACGCCACCTTCGACTCGTCGAGGTAGGAGCTGACCTTCTCGAGGTGCGCGGCGGCGACGAGCGGGCCCATCTCGGTCTTCTCATCCATGGGCGAGCCGACGACGACGCCCTTCACCGCTGGCTCGAGCAGCTCGAGGAACCGGTCGTAGACGCTGCGTTCGACCAGGATGCGGCTGCGGGCGCAGCAGTCCTGCCCGGCGTTCTCGAACACCGCATAGGGGGCGGTGGCCGCGGCCCGCTCAAGGTCGGAGTCGGCGAACACGACGTTGGCGCTCTTGCCCCCGAGCTCGAGGGTGACCGCCTTGACCTGCTCTGCGCACCCGGCCATGACCTTCTTGCCAACCTCGGTCGACCCGGTGAAGACGACCTTGCGCACCGCCTCGTGGGTGACGAATCGTTCGCCGACGACGGAGCCCGTGCCCGCGAGAACCTGGAAGAGGTGGGCAGGCAGCCCCGACTCCACCGCCAGCTCGCCGAGCCGGATCGCGGTGAGCGGTGTCCACTCCGCCGGCTTCAAAAGCACGGCGTTGCCAGCGGCGAGCGCGGGAGCGAAGCCCCACGCGGCGATGGTCATGGGAAAGTTCCACGGAACGATGACGCCGACGACGCCGAGCGGCTCGAGGAAGGTCACGTCGATGCCGCCCGCCACCGGGATCTGCTTGCCGATCATGCGCTCTGGCGCCGCCGAGTAGTAGGTGAGCACGTCGCGCACGTGACCGGCCTCCCAGCGGGCCTGCGAGATCGGATGCCCGGAGTTGACCACCTCGAGCAGCGCGAGCTCCTCAACGGCAGCATCGACGCTCGCGGCGAAACGGCGCAGCCCCGCCGCCCGCTCGGCCGGAGGCAGCGCGGCCCACGCCCGCTGCGCGACCTGCGCGCGGGCGACGGCCTCGTCGACCTCCTCGAGGCTGACGTGCTGCACGGTGCGAACGAGCGTCTCGTCGGCGGGGTTGATGAGGTCGATGGATGTCATAGCGCCGCCGCCCGAAACTCCCGCGCAGCATCCACAAGGCCGGCGAACAGCCGCAGGTCGTCGGGGGTGTGCTCCGGATGCCACTGCACGCCGATACCGAACGGCACCCCTTCGACCTCGACGGCCTGCACCGTTCCGTCGTCGGATGTCGCGCTCACCGCGAGCCCCGGTGCGAGCGCGTCGATCGCCTGGTGGTGGTACGACTTGCCGATGAGGGTCTCGCCGGCGCCGAGCAGCTCTGCCACGTGGGTGTCGGGGGCGACGAGCACCTCGTTGTCGGCGAAGACTCCCCCGCCGAGGCTGTAGCGGTCACTGCCGACGACGTTCGGCAGGTGCTGGTGCAGCGTGCCACCGAGGGCGACGTTGAGCACCTGCAGACCACGGCAGATGCCGAGGAACGGCACCTCGAGTTCGATCGCCGCCATCAGCAGCTCGGTCTCCCACTCGTCGCGGTCGCGGCGCGGCTCGTCGGTCGTCGCCTCGCGCTCCTGGCCGTAGCGGGCCGGATCGACGTCTTTGCCGCCGGCGATGATGAGGCCGTCGATGCGACCGAGCACCGCGCGGGCGATCTCGGCGTCGACCGGCTGCGGCGGCAGCAGCACGGGGATGCCGCCCGCCGCGTAGACCGCCTCGAAGTAGACCTTGGGAAGGAAGCTCGCCGGCACGTCCCACACCCCGGTCTGCGCCTGCTCGAGGTAGGTGGTGATACCGATCACAACCGGGGGTTGAGTAGAGCGCGCAGCGCTCGTATCGAAACCTCGATGTGCGTTGACACTAGAGCCGCTCAAAACCGCGCACCCGCTCCCAATCCGTGATGGCGGCGTCGTAGGCCGCCTGTTCGATTCGTGCGTTGTTCAGGTAGTGCTCCACGACATCCTCGCCGAACGCGGCCTTGGCGATCTCGGAGGCGCCGAAGAGCTCTGCTGCGTCGCGCAGCGTCGTAGGCACGCGCGGTGCGTCGGAGCTGTAGGCGTTGCCCTCGAAGATCGGCTCGAGCTCCAGCTCGTTCTCAATGCCGTAGAGGCCGCCAGCGATGAGGGCGGCGACGGCGAGGTACTGGTTGACGTCGCCCCCTGGCACCCGGTTCTCGACGCGCAGCGAGTGGCCAGAGCCGACGACGCGCAGCGCGCACGTGCGGTTGTCGAGCCCCCACGCGACGGCGGTCGGGGCGAAGCTGCCCTCGACGTAGCGCTTGTAGGAGTTGATGTTCGGTGCGAGAAACAGCGTGAGCTCTCGCATGGTCTTCAGCTGTCCCGCGATGAAGTGCTCCATCGTCTTCGAGAAGCCGTACTGCCCGTCTCCCGCGAGCACGGCCGAGCCGTCGGTGCCGCGGAACGACAGGTGGATGTGGCAGGAGTTGCCCTCGCGCTCGTTGAACTTGGCCATGAAGGTGACCCACTTGCCGTGGCTGTCGGCGATCTCCTTCGCCCCGTTCTTGTAGATCGAGTGGTTGTCGCAGGTGGCGAGCGCCTCGTCGTACTTGAACGCGATCTCTTGCTGGCCGAGGTTGCACTCGCCCTTGACGCCCTCGCAGTAGAGGCCCGCCCCCTCCATGCCATTGCGGATGTCGCGCAGCAGCGGCTCCATGCGCGTCGACGCGAGCAGGGCGTAGTCGATGTTGTAGTCGCTCGCCGGGGTGAGGTCTTTGTATCCACGGCTCCAGGCATCCCGAAAGCTGTTCTCGAAGACGATGAACTCGAGCTCTGTGCCCACGTACGGCACCATGCCGCGCTCGGCGAGCCTCGCGATCTGCCGCTTGAGGATCTCGCGCGGGCTGGGCGGCACCGGCGTCTCGTCGAGAAAGTGGAGGTCGGCGATCACGAGGGCGGTGCCGGGCAGCCATGGGATCAGGCGGAGGGTGTCGAAGTCGGGAATCATCGCCATGTCGCCATAGCCGCGCTCCCACGACGAGATCGCGTAGCCGGCGACCGTGTTGTTCTCCACATCGACCGCGAGAAGGTAGTTGCAGCACTCTGCACCGTGGTGCGAGATCTCCTCCTTGAAGAATCGCGCGGCGACCCGCTTGCCGATCAGCCGACCCTGCATGTCGGTGAACGCGACGATCACCGTGTCGATCTCCTTGGCGTCGATGAGGGCGTTCAGCTCGTCGACGGTGAGATTTCCCGAACGTACGCCCATGGCCGTCCCCTCTGATGCTGCGGTCGCGATGGCCGCCATTCCGACCATTACATCACACGCCCTGACGGGCCACTCCCCTTATCTCCTGCGTAAATTCTTTCGCGCAAAGGTAGACATCGGGTACCTATAGGGAGCAAGCTCATCCCCAATACGCAGGCCCCCGCCTGCGCACTCTCCGTGCAACGTTCTGGGAGGAACGAATGAGCGATACGAGGAAGGCCTCCGGGGCCACCTACACCCGAGCTGAAGACGGGTACTTCGAAAAGCGCAGGCTCAAGAGGTCGGCGGGAGTGTGGGGCCTCTGGGGCCTCGCCGTCGCGGCCGTCATCTCCGGTGACTTCTCCGGATGGAACTTCGGCATCGACTTCGCCGGATTCGGCGGCATGACGATCGCCTTCATCATCCTCGTGGCCATGTACTACGGCCTCATCTTCTCCATCGGCGAGATGGCCGCCGCCATGCCCCACACGGGCGGTGCCTACTCCTTCGCCCGATCGGCGCTCGGCCCGTGGGGCGGCCTCGTCACCGGCCTCGCCGAGACGATCGAGTACGTCGCGACCACCGCCGTCATTGTGTTCTTCTCTGCCAGCTACGCCAACGGCATCACGACAGAGCTGCTGGGATTCGACCTGACCGGCAGGATGTGGATCTGGTACCTCGTGCTCTACATCGTCTTCATCGCGCTCAACTCGGCTGGCGCGAACATCTCCTTCAAGTTCGCGATCGTGGTCTCGATCATCTCGATCGGGATCCTCCTGGTGTTCTCCGCCATGGTGGTCTTCTCCGGCAAGTTCGACGCGGCCTCGCTGTTCGACATCGCGCCTGACCCCGGCCAGTCGGCGTTCCTGCCACACGGCGTCTTCCCGATCCTGTTCGCTCTGCCGTTCGCCATGTGGTTCTTCCTCGGCATCGAGGAGCTGCCGCTCGCGGCAGAGGAGTCGCACAACCCGACGAAGGACATCCCCCGCGCCGGCTTCATCGCCCGCGGAACCCTCATCGTCACGGGCATCCTCGTGCTCGTTCTCAACACCGGCGTTCTCGGAGCCTCGGCAACGGGCGTCTCGCTCGAGCCGCTGCTCGACGGCTTCCGTGCGATCGTCGGCGACCAGGGGGCCGCGGTGCTCGCGCTGTTCGCCCTCATCGGCCTGCTCGCGTCGCTGCAGGGCATCATGTTCGCCTACGGGCGCAACATGTACTCCCTGTCGCGTGCTGGCTACTACCCGAAGTTCTTCTCGCTCACCGGCACGCGGCAGACCCCGTGGGTCGCGCTTCTGGTTGGTGCGATCATCGGCTTCATCGCGCTCGTCGTGCTCGACCTGCTTGCTGGGGTCGAGGGTGTCGGCGCGGTCGCCGGCGCGATCATCCTGAACATCGCCGTCTGGGGAGCCGTACTGGCCTACTTCCTGCAGATGGTGTCGTTCATCATCCTTCGCCGCAAGTTCCCGAACGCGGAGCGACCGTACAAGAGCCCGTGGGGACTACCGGGGGCATACGTCGCCGCGGCGATCGCCCTCCTGGTCTTCTTCGGGTTCCTGTTCAACCCGACGTTCCAGCCGGCGATCATCGCGATCGCGATCGTCTACGTGGTGATCCTCGTCGGGTTCGCCGTCTACGCGCGGCACCGCCTCGTGCTCTCGCCGGAGGAGGAGTACGCGCTCAGCGGCGGCCTCCACCGCGACCCGCAGGCCGAGGGCTATGACGCGATGGAGGAGGAGGTCTTCGACAAGTAGCCGGCGCTCATCACGGCGGGCCCTCGCGATCACGCGGGGGCCCGCCTGACGTTAAGTCGGCGAGTCGGGCGCCGATTCAACCACGCTGCCGCACGAGACGCCAGCCCGGGTTTTCCCAGCGGCCACCGGTAGCCTTGGGATCACACCCTGGAGGCGATATGCGCAAGTTCCTGTTCAGCACCAACGTTCTCGGCGCCATCTTCGGCGGCTGGGCCAATGTGCAGGCGACCCGCAAGGGCCCGCGCGACTGGCGCCTCATCCTCATGTGGATCGGCTGGGCGATCACTGTCGCCATCGCGATCGGCACCGTCGCAGAGAACTCCAAGACGCACGAACTCGACCGCTAGGGCTGCTACTTGGCCTCCGCCGTGCCGCTGACGGCGAGCCCGACACCGAGGCCGATCATCGCGACACCTCCGGCAACGCCGAGGTTCGACAGCCGCGTGGGCGACTTGCCGAACCAGGTGCGAGCAGCACCAGCGGCGAGTGCATAGCCGCTGTCGAAGATCACACACAGGGTCACGAAGATGCCGCCGAGGGCGAGCATCTGCACACCGAGCGCCGTGCCGATCGTCGCGTCGACGAACTGCGGAAGGATCGCGAGGAAGAACACGATCGTCTTCGGGTTGGTGAGTCCCACCAGCGCCCCCTCGAAGAAGTTGCGCACCATGCCGATCTGCTTGACCTCGCCAACCGGCGCCGCGGCGTCGTTGCGGTGCCGGATCGCCTGGACGCCGAGGTAGACGAGAAACGCGGCGCCAGCGAACTTCACCACCGTCATGAGCACGATGGACTGGGCGAGCAGTACGCCGAGACCGAGCGAGACCGCGATCACCTGCACGTACATGCCGCTCGCGTTACCGACAACACTGACGATGGCGGCGCGGCGGCCGAGCGCCAGCGCCCGGCCGATGGCGAACAGCACGCTCGGCCCTGGCAGCAGCACGAGCAGCAGTGCGGTCACAGAGAAGGCCAGCAGGTTGGCAGCGGGAATCATGAGCCGATAGTAGTTCCCGCCGCGAGACGAAGGCGCACCGCACCCCGTGACGCTACCGCCGAATCCGTGGCGGACGACGCGAAGTCAACGGCGGACTACAGCGGCTGGGGCACCGGCATCGCAATCAGATTCGCGATCGGCGTCTCCCTCGGTGTCGCGATGGATGATCTCGCGCTTGGTGTCGGGCTGAATCCGCGGAGCGCACCAGCCGCCCGCCGGCTGTGAGATGGCACTTTGGGAGGCTTCTCGAGTGCCGGTGAACGGGCTGGAGGGGGTACCCGCCTCCAGCCCGTCGAGACTCAGCCGGTGACCGTAGCAGCGAGAGAGTTGTCGATCACGATCACCCACGAGCCGTAGATCGAGCCTTCCTTCACTGAGACCGTTCCACCTTGATTGACAAGAACCTTGGTCGCACTGACGTCGAACGACGAGATGCCGTTGGTGAGTGTGACCCACTGACCATCGACTGCCCCCTCCTTCATGGTGAGCGTAGAGCCGACCTGGACCCCAATGCGATTTCCACCAAGCTCCACATCGCTGGCATTAGTGATGAGGAGCACCCACGACGCACCAAGGGCACCTTCCTTGATCGAGACGTTGCCAGCCGTATCGAGGACGGCTATGCGGTTTCCGGCAGCGGAGATGTCTGCGATCCCCGACGTCAGGGGCACCCAAGCGGCACCGAGGGAGCCCTCCTTCGCCGTCACCGCCGAACCGCTCCTGATCACAATTCGATTGCCCGCGAGTTCAACCTGATCCACATTGACTGCCACGGTGACCCACGTGGCAGTGAGATTGCCTTCCTTGACCCGCAACGTGCGTGCATCGTCGATGACACCGACCCGGTCGCCAGAGAGCTCGATCGCCGTATTGACCCCATCGGCGACTCTCACCCACTCGTTGGTGATCGCGCCCGCCTTCACCCACGCGACTCCGTCTGAGTCGACGATGCCGATCCGATCGCCGTCGATCGCGTAGCTCACCACTCCATTGGCGACCGTGATCCACGAGCCGTAAAGGCCGTCCTTTACCGCCAGCGATCCGTCAGCCTGCAAGCTCGCAACTCGCGAGACGGAACTTGGTGCCGCCGAACCTAGTCCCGGAAAATCAAGATTGATGGCCGATCCTCGACTCACGCTCCTCCCGCAAGTGAAGTAGTCGTTGATGAAGCTCTGCGCGACACCCTGCAGTCGAACTTCGAAATGAAGGTGGACGGCTGTCACTCCGGAGTTTCCCATTTGAGCGATCGTCTCGCCTTGAGCTACTTGCTGCAGAGCAGAGACTCCGATTGAGGCTAGGTGAGCATATGTCGTAGTCCATCCACTCCCGTGGTCGATCCTGACAACGTTCCCCAGCGAACTACCGCTGGACTGGGCATAGGTGACTTTCCCCGCCGCTGCTGCAACGACGTCCCCTCCGGAGCTCTTGGCGATATCGACGCCCTTGTGAGTGTCGACGAACGGGGCAGTGCACCCCGTTGCCACTCGGTTCGACACCACTCCCGAAGCTGGAACGATCATCGCCCCAACGGCTGCGTAGCTGGGCGAAGCGCTGAGTGCCACGCCAGATAGAGCCATCGTTCCAACGATGAGGGATGCTAGGAATATGCGAACTCGGGTCGAGAACATTGGGGCTCCTTTTCGGCAAGAGCTCCGATCTTGCTCCACATGAGAAGATCTCGATAGTCAGCACTTGGGAGGACCCCTCACGTTCCGACGAGCGAGGTCCTCTAGGCGACGTTGCTGGCGACGAAGACCGTGATCGCGGCGAACGCGATCATGTTGACGGCGACCGCCGACCAGAACACAGAGACGAAGCCGCGCTTGCGCGTCTTGTGGCGCAGCAGCTGCTGCGCAAGGATCGCCCCCGGCCAGCCTCCGAGCAGCGAGATCACCTGCAGTGAGCTCTCTGCCACGCGCCAGCGACCCTTGCGGGCCTTCGACTTGTCCTCCGCGTAGAGCAGGAAGGTGAGAAAGCTCAGCGCTGCGTAGGCCGCGATGGGCCAGAGCGGCATCGGGTAGATGACGCTCAGCACGATGTACTCGGTGACGAAGATCAGGAAGACGAGCGAGCCGACGATCGGCCCGGCAGCGGAGCGCGACCGAGCGGCGCGATCTGGCACGTCATCAACGAGGCGGATGTGCGCCGCACGCACCTTGCCCTCGTCGGTCGTCTCGATCTCGAAGCTGAACGACTCCCCCACCAGCGGCGGGTGATCGAGGCCCTCGAAGGCGCGAACATGCGCGAACACCGACTTGCGCCCAAAGGGCAGTGCGAGAAACCCGTAGCCCTTGTAGACGTTCCACGACTCGAGCGTGCCGGTATGGCGCGCGGGAGAGCGAAGACGTCGGGTCATGAACGAAGCGTACGGTGCTCTACTGCGTGGTCGATCCATACCGCGCGCGCAGCGTCGCATTCGCCCCGAAGTGGGGCGATGATGACGAGATGGTGGACCCCCCCGGACTTGAACCGGGAACCCACTGATTAAGAGTCAGTTGCTCTGCCAATTGAGCTAGAGGTCCGAGGTCGGCATAACCGAACCGACTAGCAAGATTAGCATGGCAATCGACCCACAATTGCACCAGGAGAACCATGCCCCCCGTCACGCTCGAACCGGGGGTCTCTGCACCCGAGTTCACCCTTCCCGATCAGAACGGCACACCCGTCTCACTCGCCGACTACCGCGGCCGCTCGCTCGTGCTGTACTTCTACCCGCAGGCCTCGACGCCCGCGTGCACCACCCAGGCGTGCGACTTTCGCGACAGCTCGGCCGCACTCGAGGCAGCCGGCTTCGCCGTGCTGGGAGTGTCGAAGGATGCCGTGCCGGCTCTCGCACGGTTCCGCGCAGAGCAGCAGCTCACCTTTCCCCTCCTCGCCGATCCGGAGCTCGGCGTGCACGAGGCCTACGGGGCATACGGCGAGAAGCTCAACTACGGGCGCACCGTCCTCGGCACCAAGCGGTCGACCTTCGTCATCGACGAGGCAGGCGTGATCAGCCACACCTTCTACAACACGAAGGCGACGGGGCACGTCGAGATGCTGCGCAAGCGGCTGAAGTTCTAGGAGCTGCTTCTAAGCGCTTCGCTCGCTCGTCGCCGCGATGACCGAGCGGGTGAACAGCAGCACAAGTGCGAGCACCGCCGGCACGATGAGGGCGGCCGCGAGGTCTGGGCGCGGCTCTGGACCCTGCACGCTGCCGATGCCGACGGCGATCACGAGGATCTGCAGCACGACAACGGCTGCGCGGGTCCATGCCTGGCCGAGGATCACGCCGCGCACGACGACGACGACCCACGCGGCGGCGACCGCCATGAGAACCGCGAGGGCAACCGCGCTGCCCAGAGACGAGGCCGGAGCGGCGAACAACTCGACCACGAAGAAGGCCGCCGAGGCCGCAAGCGCGAGCGCCTCGAGACCGAGAATCACGATGAGCGCGATCAGCGCTGGAGACCGTGGATGAGACTGTTCAGTCTGCGTTTCATTGGAATTACCCGAGTTGTTCACAGCCACATCCCACATAGAAACCATTGATTTGCATCTTTCAGTGTGAGAGTCTATGTGAGGTTGATTTGCGGCTCCCGATGTAGTGAGCCCCTCCCCCACAAACTCCCCACCCGAAATCTGGGCATTTCGCTGTGCTCATTTTGAACCATGCAACAAAGTACCAAAGGAGCCTCCATGGATTGGCGCGACAAAGCCGCCTGCCTGACCGCCGACCCCGAGCTGTTCTTCCCGGTCGGCAACACCGGGCCGGCAGTCGACCAGATCGACAAGGCCAAGGCTGTGTGCGGTCGTTGCTCCGTTACCGAGATGTGCCTGCAGTACGCGCTCGAGACCTCTCAGGACTCCGGCGTCTGGGGCGGCCTCAGTGAAGACGAGCGCCGCGCCCTCAAGCGCCGCGCCGCTCGCGCACGCCGCGCCTCCTAGCTCACCTAGCACCGCCTAGCCGGCTCGCAGCCGTCCGCTTACCCGGAGGGCTGCGAGCCTTCGGTGTTTAACAGGGCTGCCCCTTCTAGTCCGCGTCCGCTGATGACACGAATTCCGGAGGAGCCGCCTCTCCAGCCAGCTATGCGACGTGGTCTGCCGACTCAGCCGGAGTTTCGTGTCACTCGACGACGATGCCGAGGTGCTGCGCCAGCAGCGGGGCGAAGAGGCTGAGCTGACCGTCGTCGATCGTGACGCCGCGGAGTCCGTCGAGGCCGTTGACGACAGAGAACTGCGATGACCGGATGTCGACGTCTTTCGCCGAGGCGCGATCCAGTTCCATGCTCCCCACCGTGCAATCGCGCAGGGAGACCCGCGCAAGTCGCGCGCGGCGCAGGTCGAGCTCCCCGATCGTGCAGCCCTCGATGAGCACATTGGTGAGACGGGAGTCGCGCAGATTGAGGTAGTCGATCTTGCCGCCGACGATGTGCACGGCGGTGAGCTCGGCGTCGTAGAGCTCGGCCGAGCCCCACCGCGGTCGCTCGACGCGAACGTCGCGCCATGTCGTGCGTGAGGCGAGCAGGATCGGCGCGAAGCTCGCCGTCACGAGCGACTCGATCACGCGGCTGCCGCGCAGCTGCGTCTCGCCGAGGGTGAGGGCGTCGAGCTCGCACTCGAGAAAACTGGAGTCGGTCAGATCCAGAGCAGACAGGTCGAAGCTCGCGAAGCGCTGGCCCTCGTGGGTCGCGTTCGAGGCCAGCGCAGCGGCATCCGCGTCCTCGGTTTCTGGAGTGTGGAAGTCGAGCAGCGGTGGCTGGGTTGTCATGCCTCGACAGGCGCGGCGCGCGCCGCCCGGTGCCAGCGCACCTCGAGGAAGAAGACGATAGCGGCAAGGGCGCCACCAGCGGCGATGGCGATGGAGATCGGATCCACCGAGCGCCAGCCAGCACTGGTGATGCTCACGATGCCGGCCGTCACCGCCAGCGCTGCGAGCATTGCACCGATAGCGGAGCGACCGAGCAACCGCCCCACGAGTGCGCCCGCGATTGCGCCACTGGCGACGAGAAGGCCAGCGAGCTCTCCACCGACAACGCCAGAAGCAATGATCAGGATCGGGTTGGCCAGAAAGGCAGAGAAGTAGATCGCGAGAGCGCACCCCAGCACGGTTCCGCCGGAGACACCAGTACTGAGAAGCAGCACCCACGCCGGCACGGCAGCCGCGGGCCGGAGCCGGGCGCCCACCTCAGTCCTTCGTCAGCCAGGTCAGCGGGATCTCGATGGTGACCTCCGTGCCGGAGCCCATGAGGGTGTGCCAGTCGATGGTGCCGCCGAGCTCGCCCTGAATCAGGGTGCGCACGATCTGCGTGCCGAGGCCGGAGCCGACCTTGCCCTCCGGCAGGCCGATGCCGTTGTCGAGCACCTGCACCGTGAGCTTCTCCTCTGTGCGGGTCGCGACGATCTCGACCTCGCCGTCGCGGCCGGCCAGGCCGTGCTCGACCGCGTTGGTGACGAGCTCGGTGAGCGCGAGGGCGAGCGGGGTCGCGTACTCGCTCGGCAGCACGCCGAAGCTACCGCTCGACTTCGGGTGCACCGTCGTGTTGTGGCTGGATGCGACCTCGGCGATCAGCAGCAGCACCCGATCGAAGACAGCGTCGAAGTCGACGTTCTGGCTGAGCCCCTCTGAGAGGGTGTCGTGCACGACCGCGATGGCGGCGACGCGCCTCATGGCCTGGCCGAGGGCATCCCTCGCGACATCGCTGTGGGTGCGGCGGGCCTGGATGCGCAGCAGCGAGGCGACCGTCTGCAGGTTGTTCTTCACCCGGTGGTGGATCTCGCGGATGGTGGCGTCTTTGGTGATGAGCTCGCGCTCCTGGTGGCGCACCTCTGTCACGTCGCGGCACAGCACGATGGCGCCGATGCGCTCCCCGTGGTTGCGGATCGGGATGGCGCGGATAGATACCGTGACGCCGCGCGCCTCGATGTCGGTGCGCCACGGTGCCCGGCCGGTGACCACGAGGGGAAGGGACTCGTCGACGACGAGCCGCCCGTGCAGCAGGGTCGTGGTGACCTCGGCGAGGGACTCCCCCTCGAGCTCGCCGCCGAAGCCCATGCGGTTGAATGCGCTGAGCGCGTTCGGCGAGGCGAAGGTGACGGTGCCGTCGACATCCAGTCGGATGAGTCCGTCGGAGGCGCGAGGTGCGCCGCGCCGCGGGCCGGTGGGGGCACCGAGGTCGGGAAAGTCGCCGGAGGCGATCATAGCGAAGACCTCGTTGGCGCACTCGTTGAAGGTGAGCTCCTGGCGACCGGGGGTGCGGGCTTCGCTGAGGTTGGTGTGGCGGGTGATGACGGCGATCGGTCGCGGCGTCACCTCCTTGCCGGTCGGCGAGACGCGGCGGCTCACCGGCACGGCGCGCACGCGCGTCGGGGTCTCCTCGTACCAGGTGGGAGCACCGGAGTCGACGATGCGCGCGGTCTCGAACGCCTCGGTGACCTGGCCCTGCCACTCCGGTTTGATCGCCTGCCCGACGAAGTCGCGGTAGAAGAGGGTGGCGCTGGATGACGGACGCGCGTGGGCAACAGCGACGAACGAGTCGTCGGCGCTGGGCACCCACAGCACGATGTCGGCGAAGGCGAGGTCGGCGAGCAGCTGCCAGTCGCCGACGAGCAGATGAAGCCACTCGATGTCGTCTTCGCTCGAACGCCCCTGGGCCTGAACGAGATCACTGAGGGTCGACACGGTTCAAGGGTAGCGGCACACTGGGTCGATGGAACTCGCCACCGTCGCGGCCTTCGCGCTCGTCTCGGCGATCACCATCGTGATCCCCGGGCCGACGACGCTGCTCTCGCTCGCGAACGGCTCGCGCTTCGGCCACCGCCGCGCCGTGTGGGGCATGCTCGGCGCCGTCGCCTCCGACCTCACCCTCATCGCCGCGGTCGCGCTCGGGCTCGGCGCCCTGCTGGCAGCGAGCGAGGTGGCCTTCACCGTGATCAAGTGGGTGGGGGTCGCCTACCTCGCCTACCTCGGCATCCGGCTGGTCCTGTCGCGTGGCCACATCAGCCCGGTGGATGCCGGCGACCCCCGCGGGTCGCGTCGCGCCCTGTTCATGAAGAGCTTCCTCGTCGCGGTGACCAACCCGAAGGCCTACCTCTTCACCGGAGCTCTCGTGCCGCAGTTCATCTCCCCGACCCTGCCGCAGGCACCGCAGTACCTCATCATCATCGTCGTGTTCGGCGGGCTCGACTTCCTGATCAACGGCGCCTACGTGCTGCTCGGCTCGCAGGCGATGCGCCTGCTCAAGGCCCGCGGAGCCCTCTGGCTCGACCGCATCTGCGGCACGGTGCTGCTCGCGCTGGCCGGGTCGCTCGCGTTCCTGAGGCGCACGGCCTAGCGGGCGAGCGCCAGCTTTCGCCGCTTCTTCACCGGTGCTGTGACGGGCAGGATGCGCTGCCGCACCAGCTCCTGAATAGCCAGTCGCACGGGCGACTTCGCTGCAACCTCGGCGAGGGTTCGGCCGCTGAGCAGCGCCGCGTCGAGCGCCGGCTGATCGTGCGGAACGAGCACGGCATCCTCGATGCCCCCGAACCGCGCGAGGGTCTGCTGCACCTGGCCGGTCGGATTGAGCCCGATCGCAGCCGCGCGCACCTTGTTGGCGACGACGATGACCCGCGGCGTCGTCACGAGCTCGACGAGGTCGACGTGCGATCGGAGGAAGCGCGACAACCCGACCGGATCGGCGGCTCCCACCGCCACGACGATGTCGGCATCGCGCAGAGCGGCAAGGGTGGCAGCATTGCGCCGCGGAGCGAACAGGTCGCTCGAGATCTCCTCGTCGTTCTCGAGACTGAACCCGGTGTCGAGCACGACGTAATCGACCCAGCTGCGGCACGCCGAGAGTGTGCCGAGCACCCGGTCGGCTGGCAACTCTGGCCACCGCGCAGGACGACCGAGGCCCGTGAGCACCCAGAAGCTGCCGTGCGCCGACGAGTAGCGCTGGCCGATGCGCTCGAGCTCCGACTGGTCGAGGCTGTTCGAGCCCACCAGACGGCATGCGGCGGCGAAGCCAGGCGCCTCGTCGAGCAGACCGAGCGACGGAGCGATCGATGCTGAGTGGGTGTCGACGTCGCCGAGCACGACGGAGTGGCCGGCCGACGCGAGCTCTGCGGCGATGCCCGTCGCGAGCGTGCTGCGACCGGGGGACCCCGCCGGACCCCAGACGGCGACGACGACCCCGCGGCCGTTCGCGACCGCCGCGGGCGAGCGCCCTCCGGAGATGAGCCGCTCGACCTCCGCCCACCCGGCTGGCTCCGCAACAGTCTCGTGGATGCCGAGCAGCGTCGCGTGGGCCCGCCCCGCCTCATCA
>NZ_JBXMIS010000136.1:0-37317 GCF_057073975.1 Conyzicola sp.
ATCGTGCTGATCTTCCTCAACAAGGACATGGACGGCAAGCAGAAGGGCATCGCCGGCGCGGTCGGCATCGTGCTGCTGCTCGTCGTCGGGTACACGAGCACATCGCTCAGCTCGCCGTCGGTGGAGCAGTACGACACCGAGACGACGCAGGTGGAGCAGATCACCGGCCAGAACCTCGTGTTCTGGACGAAGTCGGGCGAGGTATTCCACCTCTGCAACGACGCCTCGGCGGTCAACCTCGAGTCGAAGGACAACACGATCTACTCGGGAACCGTCGCGGATGCCCACGCGGCCGGCAAGGACCGCCTCACCCTCCAGGTCGACCAGGAGATCGAGCAGTGCGGCTTCGACGCTCCTGCTGAGGAAGCACCGGCCGAGTAGCTCGCGCTTCACGCGAACGGCGTCCGCTTCGGCGGGCGCCGTTCTGCGCTTAATGTCAGAACTCCGGCTAGATCGAGGTAGCGAGTGCCATTGTGACCCGCACCCCGCATCCAACCGGATTTTTGCACCTGTGGAACCGTGCGAGGTTCGATTGACCAGTTCTGCGCAGCGGTACTCACCTCCCCGCGGCGAGTACCGCGTCATCTACCAGGTCATGGATGACGTCCTGGACATCGAGATCGTCACCATCGCGCATCGGCGCGACACGTACCGGTAGGTGAGCACCCTGCAATACTTCTGCCATGGGCGTCGTTGTCGAGGTGATCGCCTGGTTCTTCGTGCACCTCATCGGCGAGGTCATTCTCGGCGGCATCCTCGAGCTATTCGGGCGCTCTCGGCGACCACGGCTCGCCGCGAACGAGGTGCGAAGCGACATCCGCGCTGTCGACGGTCGCGTCTACGACATCGGCACGGAGTGGAGCAACGGCACGGCGATGATCAGTGCCGGGCACATCACATTCCACCCGACCATGGGGATCGTCGGCTCGCGCGAGATCGAGGTAGACGTGGCGCGGACCGGATCACTCGCGCTGTCGAGAGTGAGCCGGATGCGTCCCCTCGTGACGGTCATCACCCTCGTCACCCCAGACGGCCGTCTCGAGTGGGCGGTCGACACGGAGCAGCTGGGTCACGTGGCTGCGCTGTTGGCGGGAGCGCCACAGCATGACCCGGCCCCGAGCACCTAGTGTGCGTCAGTTGCCACGTGGAACGTCTGCACTGACGTAGGGAGCGCTGCGCCCGCGCCGCCGACGACGATCGAGAGCGCGAGATATTGCCCACGCGGCGACGGCCGCGAGGGCAAACCCCACCACTCCAGCGCCTCCAACGCGGGCGATGAACGGCGCCGACGGGCCTCCCGTGAGAGCAACGAAGTACACCGCGAGCACTGTGATCAGAGAGATCGCACTGGCACCGCCAGCGAGCCAAGCCGCAGCCCCTCTGGCGCGGGTGGCACTCGTCGGCGGAGGGCTCCCCATTCTGCCGCGGATGCCGAACTCGACCTGGTAGTCCGCGGCTGGCCCCGCGATGAGCTCGGTCACCGACATTGGCACAGTCGCTCCAGACGGCAACAGGAGGAACGACCGGATCTCCGCCCTTCCAATGGCGGACGCGCCGAGCAGCCGCGCGAAGCGATCGCGCTCGACCTCCGTCGCCCACCCCTCGGTGAGCGACCCCCAGCGCCCTGCCTGGTCAGGAAGGCCGATCTCACGATATGCGGAGGCGAGAGCGAGCCGGGCTTCCTGCGAGAGCGGGTCATCGCGCACGGCTCGCTTCAGGATCTCCAGCTGGACCCGGATCTCGGCACGCACGCGATCGTCCTCGTTCAGGGGAAGATTGCTCATGTGCCCATCATGGCTGCCTACGCCCCGGTGCGGAACTCCACCACGTCGCCATCCTGCATGACGTAGTCCTTGCCCTCGACGCGGGCCTTGCCCTTGGCGCGGGCCTCGGCGATCGAGCCGGTGTCGACGAGATCCTGGAAGCCGATGATCTCTGCCTTGATGAACTTCTTCTCGAAGTCGGTGTGGATGACGCCGGCGGCCTGGGGCGCCTTCCAGCCCTTGTGGATGGTCCAGGCGCGGGCCTCCTTCGGACCAGCCGTGAGGTAGGTCTGCAGGCCGAGCGTGTCGAATCCGATGCGGGCGAGCTGGTCTAGGCCGCTCTCGTCCTGGCCGGTCGAGGCAAGCAGCTCTGCCGCGTCGGCTGCGTCGAGGTCGGCGAGCTCTGCCTCGAGCTTGGCGTCGAGGAAGACGGCCTTGGCCGGGGCGACGAGGGCCGCGAGCGCCGCCTTCTTGGCGTCATCCCCCAGCACGGTCTCATCGACGTTGAAGACGTAGATGAAGGGCTTCACGGTGAGCAGGCCCAGCTCGGCGATGAGGGGCAGCTCGATCTCCGTGGAGGAGGAGAGCGGCTTGCCCTCGTTGAGCCACGCGACCGCCTCTGCGGCGGCATCCACCGTTGCCTGGGTGATCTTCTTGGCCCGCAGCTCCTTCTCGTAGCGCGCCTGCGCCTTCTCGAGGGTCTGCAGGTCGGCGAGGATGAGCTCGGTGTTGATGGTCTCCATGTCGCTGGCCGCGTCGACCTTGCCGTCGACGTGCACGACATCCGGGTCTTCGAAGCCGCGAACGACCTGCGCGATGGCGTCGGCCTCGCGGATGTTGGCGAGGAACTTGTTGCCGAGGCCCTCACCGACGGAAGCGCCCTTGACGATGCCGGCGATGTCGACGAACGAGACGGCCGCGGGCAGGATGCGCTCTGAGCCGAAGATGTCGGCGAGCACATGCAGGCGGGCATCGGGCAGCGAGACGATGCCGGTGTTCGGCTCGATCGTGGCGAACGGGTAGTTCGCCGCGAGCACCGAGCTCTTGGTGAGAGCGTTGAACAGGGTGGACTTGCCTACGTTAGGGAGTCCGACGATCGCGATTGTTAGAGCCACGAGTGACAAGGGTACCGGGCGCGGTTGCCCCTAGAGTCGTCGCATGAGCACTGAGGGCAAAGACGCCATCGTTATCGGAGCCGGTCCGGCCGGTCTGGCTGCCGCATCCGAACTGCAGAAGGTCGGCTACACGGTCACCGTGATCGACAAGGCCGACAGCGTCGGCTCAAGCTGGTCGCACCACTACGACCGGCTGCACCTGCACACCGCGCGCACGATGAGCTCGCTGCCCGGTCGGCCGATGCCGAAGCGCTACGGCCGCTGGGTGGCCCGCGACGACTTTCGCGAGTACCTGGCCGACTTCGCGAAGCAGGAGAAGCTCGACGTGCGGCTCGGGGTGACGGCCACGTCGGTCGCGAAGTCCGACGACGGATGGCAGGTCGAGTCGTCGATCGGCACCCTCACCGGGCATGCGCTCGTGATCGCAACCGGCTACAACCACACGGCGAAGATTCCGGACTGGCCGGGGCTCGCATCCTATGCAGGCCGCGTCGTGCACTCGAGCGAGTACCGCAACCCCGCCGCCCTCGAGGCACAGCACGTGCTCGTCGTCGGTCCAGGCAACAGCGGCGCGGAGATCGCCGCCGACCTCGCGGGTGCCGGCACGGCCGTGACGCTTGCGATGCGCACTCCCCCGAACATCGTGCGGCGCGAGGTGCTCGGCATCCCGACGCAGTCGCTCACCGTCGGCACCTATCCACTGCCGACGACGGTTGCCGACAAGGTCGCCCGAGGCATGCAGGTGCTCACCGTCGGCGACCTCAGCCGCTACGGACTGCCGAGGGCACCCCGCGGAATCTTCTCGCAGCAGGCCTTCGACGACGTCACCCCGACGATCGACGTCGGTCTCATCGACGCGCTCAAGGCGGGCCGCATCACCGTTGTCGGTGCCGTCGAGTCATTCACGAAGGATGCCGTGCAGCTCGCCGACGGAACCTCCGTCACCGCCGACGTCGTGCTCGTTGCCACCGGATTCCAGCGCGGGCTCGAGCCCCTCGTCGGCGACCTCGGCGTCATCGCTCCCGGCGGCCGCCCGCTCATCAACGCCGACGAGCAGCTGCCCGGGCTCGAGGGCCTCTTCTTCCTCGGCTACTCGAACCCGATCACCGGCAACATCCGCCAGGTGGGCATCGACGCGCGCAAGATCGCTCGGCGGGCGCGCTAGCTACGCGTCGACCACCGGCATCACGTCGCGCACGATGACCTCGAGCAGGCGCGCGTTGAACTCGGGGCCGAGCTGGTTGGGCACGGTCACGAGCACGGTGTCGGCGGCCTGAACCGCGGCATCCTGTGCGAGCTCTGCTGCGATCACGTCGGGCTCGCCGATGTAGCTTCGCCCGAAGCGCGACTGAGCGCCGTCGAGCATGCCGACCTGGTCGCGCTGCTCGGCCTGGGCGTTGAGCCCGAAGTACCGCCGCGTCTCGTCGTCGAAGACGGGAAGGATGCTGCGGCTGACCGAGACCCGCGGCGCGCGATCCGCGGTCCACGCGTCGCGGTACAGCCGGATCTGCTCTGCCTGCAGCTGGTCGAAGGGCACGCCGGTGTCTTCCGTCAGCAGGGTCGAGCTCATGAGGTTCATGCCCTGCTCTGCCGTCCAGACGGCGGTTGCCCGCGTGCCGGCACCCCACCAGACGCGCCTCTCCAGACCGGGCGACTGCGGCAGCACGGGCTGCAGCGCGGTCGTGCCGATCATGCGCGGGTTGCCCGGCGCGAATCCCTCGCCCGCGATCGCACGGCGGAAGGTATCGGTGTGGCGCCGGGCCATGTCGGCGTCTGTCTCGTCATCCAGTGGCTCGAAGCCGAACGCGCGCCAGCCGTCGACGACGTGCTCTGGTGAGCCGCGGCTGATGCCGAGCTGCAGCCTGCCGCTGGCGATGAGGTCGGCCTGGGCCGCGAGCTCTGCCATCGCGAGGGCGTTCTCGTAGCGCATGTCGATGACGGCCGTGCCGAGCTCGATCGTCGACGTGCGAGCGGCAGCAGCGGCGAGCAGCGGCCACGGCGAGGCGTGCTGTCGGGCGAAGTGGTGCACGCGGAAGTACGCGCCGTCGACGCCGACCTCCTCGGCAGCGACCGCGAGCTCGATCGCCTGCAGCAGCGCATCTGCTCCGGTTCTCGTGAGGGAGCCAGGCACGTCCTGCCAGTGGCCGAAGGAGAGGAAGCCGACACGGGTCATGGTGGGTGCAACGGCCGAGGCGTGCCGGCCATTCCCCCGCACTGGGGGCGGTTGCCGATCGCGCCACTCTGTAGCGTTGTGGGCACTCCCCCACACCCAGAGAAAGAAGCCCCATGAACTACGTCGTCCTCCAGATCATCCTCAAGGAGAAGCTCTTCGGCACCGGCTCCGGCAACCTCACGAGCCTCGAGAAGGTGCTCAACGAGCAGTCGGCCAAGGGCTACCGACTGCACACGATCTCGACCGCTGCCTCTGGCAGCAAGGGCATCGCCGGCGGCGACCGCATCCAGGCCACCCTCGTCTTCGAGAAGCTCGGCCTCTAGGGGGCGACGCGCCGGTTGCTCCGGTGCCGAGGTCGGTCGCGCGTGAGACAGTGAACCTGTGCCACTGGATTTCACCGCGATCGACTTCGAGACCGCCAACTCGTCGAGCGCGAGTGCGTGCTCCGTCGGGCTCGTCAAGGTGCGGGATGGCCGCGTCGTCGACAAGGCCGGCTGGCTGATCAAGCCGCCCCTCGGCCACGACTCGTTCACCGAGTGGAACACCCGCATCCACGGCATCATGGCGGTCGACGTCGTCGACGCACTGCTGTGGAGCGAGCAGCTCGGCGACCTCCTCGAGTTCGCCGACGGCGACCATCTCGTCGCCCACAACGCCGGCTTCGACATGGGGGTCATCGCGGCGGCGTGCGCGGCATCCTTCGTTCCAACTCCGAACTTTCGCTACCTGTGCAGCCTGCAGGTTGCGCGCAAGACCTACCACCTCGACTCGTACCGCCTTCCCGTCGCTGCGATGGCGGCGGGTTTCGAGGACTTCGCCCACCACGACGCCCTCG
This sequence comes from Conyzicola sp., assembly GCF_057073975.1. Classification (NCBI taxonomy): domain Bacteria; kingdom Bacillati; phylum Actinomycetota; class Actinomycetes; order Micrococcales; family Microbacteriaceae; genus Conyzicola; species Conyzicola sp. The sequence goes on from NZ_JBXMIS010000136.1 coordinate 5,887, forward strand.
CCGACGCCGAGGCGTGCGCCGCGATCATCGTGCACGCGTCGAAGCGGCACGACGCGGAGGACATCCCCGGTCTCGCCAAGCTCACCAGTGCCCGCATCGGCCACATCGGCGCGGACTACGCGCCGGCGGCCCTCGCCTAGAGCTCCACGCCTCGCTCCACGGCCAGCGCCGTGAGGTCGAGTGCGAGCAGTGCTGCGATACGCTCGGCGCGCTGCTCTGCGTAGTCCTCGTCGACGGGAAGCTCCCCCGCGGCACGCTCGACGATCACGGGTGCGACCTCGTTCCACGCCTCGAGCCGCGCGCGTTCGACGAGGGCATCAAGGATGTCGCGCTGCGTCGCCCGCTCGGCGAACGCCTTCGACATGGCGACGTGCACCTTCTCCCGCCGCTCGCTCTCGATGCGGTAGTCGTTGGCGTTCTCGTCGGGAAAGGGGTCGTCGAGTCGCACTCCCTCACGACGGAAGCGCACGCGCTGCGCGGACTCCCACTCGTTGTCGGCGAGGGCCTCGAGCTCAGCGGCCGCAGCATCGGCGAGGGCGGCGCGGTCGAGATCGCGGCCGTCGCGCAGGGCGTCGACGATGACGCGGTTGCGCAGTGTCATGCGTACCACCGACTCGGCGATGAGCATGCCGTCGTCGATGACGCTCTCGATCGGTGCGGGGTCGCGCGGCTCCGGGGGCTCGTAGGTACCGAGCCACCCCCCTCGACGCCGACGGAACCACCGCATGGCTCTATTGTCCCCGAGTCTCGGCCGCGATGTGGGCGGTCACTGCGACACTGGACGAATGGATCCCATCCTCACTCTCCTGCTCGGCATCGTGCTCGGCGCCGTGTTCGGCGTCGTCATCGGACTGCTCGTGGCCCGCGCCCGCCGCTCCGCCCTCTCCGGCGTCGATCCGGCGGTGCTCGAGGCACAGCACGCGGCCGCCCTCGTGTCGGTGCGAGCGGAGGAGGCCGCGCACCGCGCGACGATCAGCGCAGAGCTCGCCGCCATCCAGGCAACGGCAGCCGGCCTGCGCGAGCAGATCAGCGCGCAGCAGGAGCAGTACCGCGAGTTCACCGAGCGCGAGCGCCTCGAGCGCGAGGAGCGCGAGCTGCGCGAGCGCGGCGAGAGCAAGGTGCTGCAGGCCCTCACCCCCGTGCAGGAGACCCTTCGCACGATGCAGCAGAAGGTCACAGAGCTCGAGACCCAGCGCAGCCTGCAGCACGGCCAGCTGAGCGAGCAGCTGAAGAGCGCCACCGAGTCGGAGGAGCGGCTGCGCTCGACCGCCGAGTCGCTCGCGTCGGCGCTTCGCAGCAACTCCACCCGCGGGGTGTGGGGCGAGACGCAGCTGCGCAACGTCGTCGAGGCGGCCGGGCTCATCGAGCGGGTCGACTTCGACGTGCAGCACTCGGTGCTGTCGGATGCCGGCGCGGGTCGACCCGACATGGTCATCCACCTGCCCGGCGGCAAGAACATCGCTGTGGACGCCAAGGTGCCATTCGACGCCTACCTCGAGGCGAGCGGCATCCCGGTCACCGCCACGGGAGCTGAGGCCGCGCGCCGCGAGCAGCTGCTCAAGGAGCACGTGAAGAAGGTGCGTGGACACATCGACACCCTCGCGAGCAAGGCCTACTGGCAGGGCCTCGCCTCGTCGCCAGAGCTCGTCATCGCCTTTATCCCGAGTGAGTCGCTGGTCTCCTCCGCCATGGAGGCCGACCCCTCGATCATGGACTACGCCTTCAGCAAGCGCGTCGCCCTCGCCTCCCCTGTCACCCTGTGGTCGGTGCTCAAGACCGTGGCGTTCTCGTGGCAGCAGGATGTGCTCACCGAGGACGCGAAGAACCTCTTCGACCTCGGCAAGGAGCTCTATGCACGCCTCGCGACGCTGAGCGACCACGCCGACAAGCTGCGCCGATCGATCGACTCGACCGTCTCGAGCTACAACCAGTTCGCGAACTCCCTCGAGAGCCGCGTGCTCGTGACGGCCCGCAAGCTCAACGCCCTCGACGAGTCGAAGGTGCTCGGCAGCACCGTGCAGATCGAGACGACGCCGAAGCAGCTCACGAGCGACGAGTTCCAGCTCGAGATGCCCACATAGCTACAGCCACTTTTCCGCAAGGTGGTCGGCCACCACGCGACGCACCGTGCCGGAGCGGCCGCGCAGCACGATCGACTCGGTGCGAATGACGGGCCCGAGCTTGCGAACCCCCGCCACGAGCTGGCCGTCGGTGACTCCGGTCGCGACGAAGTACGTGTTGTCGCTCGTGACGAGATCGTCGATCGTGAGGATGCGCTCGACGTCGTGCCCGGCATCCTTCGCCTTCTGGGTCTCGTCGTCGTCTCTTGGGGTGAGGCGGCCCTGGATGAAGCCGCCGAGAGCCTTGAGCGCGCACGCCGTGATGATGCCCTCCGGCGTGCCGCCCGCTCCGACGCACATGTCTATGCGCGTGCCGTACATCGCCGCGTTGATGCCCCCGGCAACGTCGCCGTCGAGCAGAAGGCGCGTGCCGGCCCCCGCGTCGCGGATCTGCTGGATGAGCTCTGCGTGCCGCGGCCGGTCGAGCACTGCGACCACGATGTCGGAGACGTCTTTGCCCTTCGCCTTCGCGAGCGCCCGGATGTTCTCGCCGATCGGCCGGGCGATGTCGATGACACCATGGCCCTCGTAGCCGGTGACGATCTTGTCCATGTAGAACACCGCGCTCGGGTCGAACATGCTGCCGCGGTCGGCGACGGCGATCATGCTCAGGGCGTTCTGGCGCCCGGCGGCCGTGAGCGAGGTTCCGTCGATCGGGTCGACCGCGATGTCGCACATGGGGCCGGTGCCGTTGCCGACGTGCTCTCCGTTGTAGAGCATCGGGGCGGCATCCTTCTCCCCCTCCCCGATGACCACGACCCCCTCGAAGTCGACCGTGCCGAGAAACTTGCGCATGGCGTCGACCGCGGCGCCGTCGGCGGCGTTCTTGTCACCTCGCCCGATGTAGGGAACAGCGCGGATGGCGGCGGCCTCCGTGGCACGCACGAGCTCCATGCCGAGGTTGCGGTCGGGGTGGAGGAAGAGGGAACCGGTATCGGTCGTGGCCACGGCAGAACGTCCTTGTCGATCGAAGGGGCGCCGTGGTGGGGACCCGCGAAGACGGGTCGACGTACTCCCGATTCTAGCCAGTCGAGGAGGTCAGTAGACTTTTCGCGTTACCTACCATCGCTTTTCGAGGAGAACCCATGCCCGTCGCAACCCCAGAGCAGTACGCCGAGATGCTCGACAAGGCCAAGTCGGGCGGCTTCGCCTTCCCCGCGATCAACGCGTCCTCGTCGTCGACCATCAACGGCATCCTGCAGGGCCTCAGTGAGGCTGGCTCCGACGGCATCATCCAGGTGACCACGGGCGGTGCCGACTTCTTCGCCGGCCAGAGCGTCAAGGCCCGTGCCTCCGGCGCCCTCGCCTTCGCCGCATTCGCGACCGAGGTCGCCAAGAACTACCCGGTCACCGTCGCGCTCCACACCGACCACTGCCCGAAGAACGCCCTCGACGACTTCCTGCTTCCCCTGATCTCCGCCTCTGAGGAGCAGGTCAAGGCCGGCGGCAACCCGATCTTCCAGTCGCACATGTGGGACGGCTCCGCCGTGCCGCTGGATGAGAACCTCGAGATCGCCACGACGATCCTTCCCCGCATGAAGGCCATCCACTCCGTGCTCGAGGTCGAGATCGGCGTCGTCGGCGGCGAGGAGGACGGCGTCGCCCACGAGGGCTCGAACGAGGCGCTCTACACGACCCTCGCCGACGCGATCGCCACCGTCGAGGCCCTCGGCTTCGGCGAGCAGGGCCGCTACATGGCAGCCCTCACCTTCGGCAACGTGCACGGCGTCTACAAGCCGGGCGGCGTGAAGCTGCGCCCCGCGCTGCTCAAGGAGATTCAGGACGGGCTGCAGGCCAAGTACGGCACGAAGGCCTTCCCCCTCGACCTCGTCTTCCACGGCGGATCGGGCTCCACCGACGCAGAGATCGCCGAGGCGGTTGCCAACGGCGTCGTCAAGATGAACATCGACACCGACACGCAGTACGCCTACAGCCGCTCGGTCGCCGACAGCGTGCTGCGCAACTACGACGGATTCCTCAAGGTCGACGGCGAGGTCGGCAACAAGAAGGTCTACGACCCCCGCGCCTGGGGCAAGGCCGCAGAGACCGCTCTCGCCGCCCGTGTCGTCGAGGCTACCCAGCAGCTCGGCTCCGCCGGCAACAAGATCTAGCCATGTCATCGCCAGAGGACCCGGCTTCGCGACCTGCCGTACCGCAGTACGGCGAGTACGCGGAGCCGGGCGATCCGCGATTCGCGCCGCCACCCGCGGCTGCCGCGCCGACCCCGACTCCGGCTTCGCCGCCCGCGCGACGGTCACGCGAGGCGATCCTCAGCGCGGTGCTCATCGCGATCGGCTTCCTCTCCACGCTCAACACCGTGTTCTTCTCCCTCGACCTCGAGGCGGGGCTGCGCATGGCGTACACGGTGTACGGCGGAACCGGCGACTACGAGCCGGCGGCCAACATCCCGCTCGTTCAGGCGGTGCTGATCGGCAGCCACGTGATCCTGTTCGTCGCGGCGCTGCGGATCACCCGCTCCCGCATCCGGGCCGGGCGCACGTCGTTCTGGGTGCCGCTGGCGGCCGGGGCGATCGCTGCTGTCGTGCTGTTCTCGACGTTCGCGGTGATCCTGCGCACCGACGACGCGCTCTACGCCGTCATGCTGGCCTGGGCAGGCTCCTAGGGGCGCTCCCGCTGCCAGTCGAGGGTGCGCACGCGCCCACCGAGTCCGCGCTCGTCGGGGTTGCCGGCGGCATCCTTGCGCAGCTCCTTCGGCAGGGAGAACATGAGGTCTTCCTCTGCCGTGACGACCTGGCTCACGTCGCGGTATCCCGCGTCGGCGAGCTCGTCGAGCACCTCCTGCACGAGCACCTCCGGCACGCTGGCTCCCGAGGTGACGCCGATGGTGCTCATGCCCTCGAGCCACTCCTGGCGGATCTCGGAGCTGTAGTCGACGCGGTAGGCCGCCTTCGCGCCGTTCTCGAGGGCGACATCCACGAGGCGCACGGTGTTGGAGCTGTTAGCTGAGCCGACGACGATGACGAGCTCCGCGCTCTCGGCGACCTTCTTGATCGCGACCTGGCGGTTCTGCGTGGCGTAGCAGATGTCATCAGAGGGCGGATCCTGCAGAGTCGGAAAACGTTCCCGCAAGAGGTTCACGGTGAGCATCGTCTCATCGACGCTCAGGGTCGTCTGCGAGAGCCAGACGAGCTTCTCCGGGTTCTTCACGACGATGTTCGGCACATCGGCCGGGCTGTTGACGAGGGTCGTGCGATCTGGCGCGTGGCCCATGGTGCCCTCGACCTCCTCGTGGCCAGCGTGGCCGATGAGCAGGATCTCGTAGTCGTCGCGGTCGAACCGCATCGCCTCGCGGTGCACCTTGGTGACGAGGGGGCAGGTGGCGTCGATCGCGTCGAGGTTGCGGTCGGCTGCGCCCTGCACGACGGCGGGCGACACGCCGTGGGCGCTGAAGACGATGTGCGAGCCCTCTGGCACCTCGTCGACGTCGTCGACGAAGATCGCGCCCTTCTGCTCGAGGGAGGAGACCACATGGATGTTGTGCACGATCTGCTTGCGAACGTAGACCGGTGCCCCGAAGCGGTCGAGCGCCTTCTCCACGGCGATGACAGCGCGGTCGACGCCGGCGCAGTAACCGCGCGGGGCGGCGAGGATCACGCGCTTGGCGCCGTCGACCGGCAGGTCGACCAGGCGACCACGAACCGGGAGGGTGCGCGGCATCCCGATGCTGACACCGAGGGCCCCGTTCGAGATTGTGCTCACCAGCCGATTCTACCGGCGGGCTGAGGGCCACTGCCTGAGGCGGAGGTCGGTGCAGCGCACTACGCTGATTCGCGATGAGCGATTCGGATGCTGCACCCACCGTCGACACCCCGTGGCCGGTCGCGCTGCTCTCCTCGAAGATCAAGGGATGGATCGACCGCCTCGGCTCCGTCTGGGTCGAGGGCGAGATCACCCAGTGGGGTGTCTCTGGCGGCAACGTCTACGGCAAGCTCAAAGACCTCGAGCAAGACGCGACGATCGGCTTCACCATCTGGTCGTCGGTCAAGGCGAAGCTGCCAGCCGACCTCAAGCAGGGCGACCGGGTGGTCGCGCTCGTCAAGCCCAACTACTGGGTCAAGGGCGGCACGCTCACGATGCAGGTGTTCGAGATGCGCCACGTCGGCCTCGGCGACCTGCTCGAGCGGCTGGAGCGGCTGCGGCAGTCGCTGCGCGCCGAGGGGCTCTTCGACCTCGACCGCAAGAAGCCGATACCGTTCCTGCCCGGGGTGATCGGCCTCGTCACCGGCCGCGACTCCGACGCGGAGAAAGACGTGCTGCGCAACGCCCAGCTGCGCTGGCCCGCCGTGCAGTTCCGCATCGCTTATGCCGCCGTGCAGGGCGACCGCGCGGTCGGCGAGGTCATCGCCGCCATCACCCGACTGGATGCCGACGACGAGGTCGAGGTCATCATCGTCGCGAGAGGCGGCGGCGACTTTCAGAACCTGCTCGTGTTCAGCGACGAGGCGCTCGTGCGTGCCGCCGCCGCCGCACGCACCCCCATCATCAGCGCGATCGGCCACGAGGCCGACCGCCCGCTGCTCGACGACGTCGCCGACCTGCGAGCCTCCACCCCCACCGACGCCGCCAAGCGCGTCGTGCCCGACGTCGCAGAGGAGCTGGCCCGCGTCGCCCAGGCCCGGGCGCGCATCGGCACCCGGGTGACCGGCATGCTCTCCGTCGAGATCGACCGCCTCGGCCAGCTGCGCTCCCGCCCCGCTCTCGCGAACCCGATGTGGATCGTCGACTCCCGCGCAGAGGAGCTCGGCCGCTACATCTCGCGCAGCCGTGAGCTCGCCGACCGCGTGGTCGAGCGCGCCCAGCAGCAGCTCGGAGAGCACCTCGGCCACCTGCGCGCCCTCTCGCCGCAGCGCACCCTCGACCGCGGCTACGCGATCGCGCAGCTTCCCGACGGCACGGCGCTGCGGGATGCGAAGGATGCCGCCCCCGGCACGCACCTGCTGCTCACCCTCGCGAGCGGCCGCATCCGGTCGACTGTTGACGAGTCCGACGACGCCCGCGAGACCGAACGGTAGAATCGCACTGTGGCAAGCACCCCCTCCCCCGATGTCGACGACCTCAGCTACGAGCAGGCGCGCGACGAGCTGATCCGCGTGGTCACCGAGCTCGAGCAGGGCTCGGCTACCCTCGAGCAGTCGCTCGCCCTGTGGGAGCGCGGCGAGGCACTCGCAGCGCGCTGCGAGCAGTGGCTGCTCGGGGCGAAGGCACGGCTCGACGCGGCTCGAGCCGCGGCAGCAGAGTAATGGCAGAGCGCGTCGTAGCCGAGCTCGGCCGTCCAGAGACTCCTCAGGAGACCGCGGACCGCAAGGCCGCGCAGTCGCGCCTGCACCGCGCCAACCAGACGGTGCGCAACCTCGTGTGGTCGCTCGTTGCCACCCTCATCGTCGTGCTGCTGCTCGTTCTCGTCGTCGTACGACCAGATCCTGCTCCCATCGACCCCGTCGACTACCGCGGGGTTGCCTCGCAGACCATTGCTCCAGAGGGCGAGACGCTCATCGTGCCGAACCTGCCAGAGGGGTGGACGGCGAACGCCGCGACCCTGCGCACGGTTGAGCAGGTCGAGACCTGGTACATCGGATTCATCACCCCGCGCGGCCAGTACATCGGCTTCGAGCAGGGCTTCGCCGCGAACGACACGTGGATCGCCACGCACTTCGCCGACACCACCAGCGAGCCAGAGAACGTCGACGTCGACGGCCGCCGCTGGACAGAGACCATCGGAACAGAAGACCCGGGCAACTACGCCCGGGTCTGGATCAGCGACATCGGCGACGACGACAGCGTCGTGCTCTATGGAACCGCAGGCGTCGAGGAGTTCACCATCCTCGCCGCCAGCCTCGGATTGGAGTAGCAATGCCCGACAGAACACCCGCCAAGGCATGGGCAGAGATGGTGCGCGGCAACGAGCGCTTCGTGCGCGGCGAGCCGCTGCACCCCCGCCAGGACGTGGAGCGCCGTGCCGAGGTGCTCGAGACCCAGGAGCCGCATGCCGCCCTCTTCGGCTGCAGCGACTCCCGGCTCTCTGCTGAGATCATCTTCGACAAGGGCCTCGGCGACCTCTTCGTGGTGCGCAACGCCGGCCAGGTGATCAGCGACTCGGTCATCGGGTCTCTCGAGTACGCGGTCGGGGTGCTGCACGTTCCCCTCATCGTCGTGCTCGGGCATGACGCCTGCGGCGCCGTGGCCGCCGCGATCAACTCGGTCGCCCCCGACGCACCCGTGCTGCCGACCCACATCGCCAACCTCGTCTCGAGGATCGTTCCCGCCGTGCGCCGCGTCGAAGCGCAGGGCGAGCTCGACCCGCAGGATGTCGGGCGGGAGCACCTGCGCGACACCATCGCAGAGCTCATCGAGAGCTCTGAGCTCATCAGCGACGCGATCGCCGCGGGTACGCTGGCAATCGTCGGTGCGAACTACCGCCTGCTGGAAGGCACGGCGATCGCAGACATCCACGTGGGCAATCTCTAGCGCTCGCCCGCGCACAACCGAAAGGCAGCACCCGTGTCAGAGTCACAGTTCAGAGTCGAACACGACACCATGGGCGAGGTTCTCGTTCCCGTCAACGCGCTCTACGCCGCGCAGACCCAGCGTGCGGTCGAGAACTTCCCGATCTCCGGCAGCGGGCTCGAGCCAGCCCAGATCGTCGCTCTGGCCCGCATCAAGAAGGCGGCGGCTGTCGTCAACGGCGAGCTCGGCATCATCGACACCGCCATCGCCACCGCGATCGCCGAGTCGGCCGACGAGCTCATCGGCGGCGCGCACCACGACCAGTTTCCCGTCGACACCTACCAGACCGGTTCTGGCACGTCGTCGAACATGAACATGAACGAGGTGCTCGCCTCGCTCGCGACCACCCGCCTCGGCTCGCCGGTGCACCCGAACGACCACGTCAACGCCTCCCAGTCGTCGAACGACGTCTTCCCCACCTCGGTGCACGTCGCCGTCACCGGCGCCCTTCTCGGCGACCTCATCCCCGCCCTTGAGCACCTCGCCAGCGCCCTCGATGCGAAGGCCGTGCTCTGGAAAGACGCGGTCAAGTCTGGTCGCACCCACCTCATGGACGCCACCCCCGTCACCCTCGGCCAGGAGTTCGCCGGCTACGCCCGCCAGGTGCGCCTCGGTATCGAGCGTGTGCAGTCCACGATCGTGCGCGTCGCCGAGGTTCCCCTCGGCGGCACCGCCGTCGGCACGGGCATCAACACCCCGAAGGGCTTCCCGCAGAAGGTCATCGCCTCGCTCGCCGCCGACAGCGGGCTCCCCATCACCGAGGCGAAGGACCACTTCGAGGCGCAGGGCGCCCGCGACGGCCTCGTCGAGGCATCCGGTGCCCTTCGCGTCATCGCCGTCTCGCTCACCAAGATCTGCAACGACCTTCGCTGGATGGGCTCTGGCCCCAACACCGGACTCGGCGAACTGCACATCCCCGACCTGCAGCCCGGCTCGTCGATCATGCCAGGCAAGGTCAACCCGGTCATTCCCGAGGCGGTGATCATGGTTGGAGCCCGCGTCATCGGCAACGACGCCACGATCGCCTGGGCGGGGGCAACCGGCAACTTCGAACTCAACGTCGCGATCCCCGTCATGGGCACGGCCCTGCTTGAGTCGATCCGGCTGCTCGCCAACTCGAGCGTGCTGCTCGCCGACAAGACCGTCGACGGGCTCGAGGCCAACCTCGAGCGCGCGCGTGCGCTCGCCGAGTCGTCGCCGTCGATCGTGACGCCGCTCAACAAGCTCATCGGCTACGAGGCTGCGGCGAAGATCGCCAAGAACGCCGTGGCCAAGAGCATCACCGTGCGGGAGTCGGTCATCGACCTCGGCTTCGTCGAGCGCGGCGAGGTAACGCTAGAGCAGCTCGACACGTCACTCGACGTCATGTCGATGACGCACCCGGGCTAGCCCAGACTCCCGACCAGCTCAGACGCCGCCTCCGGTCGGGCCCGCGTAGGTCTCGAGCGCTTCCTTGAGGTACTCCGGCGTGTCGGTCACCGTGCATCCTGGCGACTCGACCACGGGCGTGAGGTTGAGCGCGCCGCTGACCACCCGGTCGACGCTCCCGCCGGCCGGGAGGTACTCCGTGACCTCCAGGCTCACCGAGATGGTGCCGTTCTTCTGCGCGCCGGCGTCGGTCGCGACAGAGAAGGTGCCGCTCGTGACCTGCACCGGGTGATTCACGTCATCACCAAGACGCCACATGCCGGTGACGACGCCGCCCTCGATGTCCTTGTCGTATGCCTCGAACTGCATGCGATAGAACGGGTCGTCCTTGCCGTCGCGGTAGACCGCCCAGGTGGGGATGAGGTTGAGCGCGCAGAGGTCGGCCGACCAGGTCAGGCCGTCGATCGACCCCTCGGCCCGATAGCTGTCGAGGTCGAGGTCGTCGGTGAGGATGGACGGCTCCGCTGGGCCGTCGACGCCGCCCCCGGGGCCGCACGCGGTGAGCATGACCGCGCTGACGATTGCCACCGATACGAGCGAGAGGGGTCGCGAGTTCATGATTGAGGGTTGCGCACGTTACAACCACCCGTCAAGTGGCGACGCTGCACGGGTTTCTACGACGACGGGTGCAGCGTGAGCACCACGGTGCCGTGCGGGTTCACGGGTGCCGAGAGCGTGTCTGTCGCAGCGCCGAGATCGGACTGCGCCGTCGCGTCGCGGAGTGCGTAGTTCCCTGCCGGGATTCCGAGGGATGCCAGGGTCGCCGACATCGTCGTGGCCGAGGCGTTGGTGTTGAAGAAGGCGACCGCGTAGCCGCCGTCGGCCAGCTGCCGCATCCACGTCTGCAGCCCGCCGACGTCGCTCACGCGCGCCGCCTGGATGCCGAGGCGGTCTTTGTCGATCGCGAGCAGCTCCGGGTTGGCGAGGATGCCGATGGTCTCCTCTGGGAGCGCCGCGATGTCGGTGCCGAGGAAGAGCGGGGCCGCCAGCATGCACCACATGGCGAAGTGCGTGCGGGTCTCGTTCATCGAGATGCCGCCATTGCCGATCTGCAGCATGTCTGGGTCGTTCCACGCACCGGGCCGGGAGGTTCCCGCCAGCGGCGCCTGCAGGTTGATGTGCTTGAGGATGGAGACCCAGTACGGATGGATGTCGTGCGTCGTGCGCCACATGTTGGCGACCCCGGGTGCCCAGGTCCACGGCGCGTAGTCGCCGTACTCCGAGATGGAGAGCACGATCGGCCGGCCGGAGTCCTTGATGACCTGGTCGATGAGCACGAACGACGTCGCCGGGTCGAGCTTGTCGTTGATGTGCGCGCGGCACCAGTCGTACTTGAGGAAGTCGACGCCCCACTCGACGAAGAGGGCGATGTCCTGGGTCTCGTGGCCGAGCGTGCCGATGCCCTTCACCGGGTACTTCGACCAGTAGTTGCCGCAGGTCACGCTGCCGGGCACGGCGTAGATGCCGAACTTGAGGCCGAGCGAGTGCACGTAGTCGGCCACCGCCTTCATGCCGCTGGGAAAGCGGGCCGGGTCGACGAGCAGGGTTCCATCGGCGTCGCGCCCCGCCTGGAAGCAGTCGTCGACGACGACGTACTCATAGCCGGCCTTGTCGAGTCCCCTCGCGACGATCGCATCGGCGGCGCCCTTGACCACGGCCTCGTTGAGCCCGTCGCAGTTCACCTGGTTCCAGCTGTTCCAGCCCATCGGCGGCTCGAGCGCGAGGCTCTCGCGCACCCATGAGCCCGCGACCTCTGTCGGCACGGGAACCGGGGTCTCTTCGACGACGCTGACCTCCGGCACCACCTCCGCCACCGGCTCGCCGATCGGCGCCATGCCGCTGAGCACGAGCACCGCAACGGTGGCTGCGGAGACCACCGCGCCGATGAGCGCGCCGAACCCCACAGGAGCGGCCCCGGAGCGGGCACGGATGCCGTGGGCGGGCACGCGCGATCGCGTCGAGGTTCTGGCGGCCATGACATCCATTATCCGTTGATGCCACCTGTGGGTCGAACGTGAGGGTTACGCCAGCTCGTTGGACTCCAGCATCTCTGTGACGAGGGCGGCGATGGCGGAGCGCTCAGAGCGGGCCAGCGTGATGTGCCCGAAGAGCGGGTGCCCCTTGAGCGACTCGATGACGCTGGCAACACCGTCGTGTCGACCGACGCGAAGGTTGTCCCGCTGGGCGACATCGTGGGTGAGCACGACCCGCGAGTTCTGGCCGATGCGGCTCAGCACGGTGAGCAGCACGTTGCGCTCGAGCGACTGGGCCTCGTCGACGATCACGAAGGCGTCGTGCAGCGACCTGCCGCGGATGTGGGTCAGCGGCAGCACCTCGAGCAGCCCGCGCTCGATCACCTCGTCGAGCACGTTCTGCGAGACGACGGAGCCGAGCGTGTCGAACACCGCCTGCGCCCACGGATTCATCTTCTCTGCGGCGTCACCCGGAAGGAATCCGAGCTCCTGTCCACCGACCGCGTAGAGCGGGCGGAAGACCATGATCTTGCGGTACTGCTGCTTCTCGAGCACCGCCTCGAGCCCGGCGCACAGCGCGAGCGCCGACTTTCCTGTGCCGGCTCGACCGCCGAGCGAGACGATGCCGATCTCCTGGTCGAGCAGCATGTCGATCGCGAGCCGCTGCTCTGCGCTGCGGCCGTGCAGCCCGAAGATGTCGCGGTCGCCGCGCACGAGACGCAGCTCTCCACGGCCGGTGACGCGGCCGAGGGCAGAGCCGCGGTCGGAGTGGATGACGAGTCCGGTGTTCACCGGGAGGTCCTGCACCAGCCGCGACGACAGCGTCTCCTCGTCGTAGAGCTGGGCCATCTGCTCAGAGCTGAGGTCGAGCTCGACCTGCCCGGTGTACCCGGCGTCGACGGCGAGCTCTGCGCGGTACTCCTCTGCCTGCAGGCCGATCGAGGCGGCCTTTACGCGCAGCGGCAGGTCTTTCGAGACGACCGTCACGGCAAGGCCGTCGTTGGCGAGGTTCATTGCGACGGCGAGGATGCGGGAGTCGTTGTCGCCGAGCTGCAGCCCGGATGGCAGAACGGCCATGCTCGAGTGGTTGAGTTCGACGCGCAGTGAGCCGCCATCCCCGATCGCGATGGGGAAGTCGAGGCGCTCGTGCTGCACACGCAGCTCATCGAGGTTTCGCAGTGCCTGGCGGGCGAAGTAGCCGATCTCCGGATCGTTGCGCTTGGCCTCGAGTTCGGAGATCACAACGACGGGCAGCACGACCGCATGCTCCGCGAAGCGGAAGATGGCCTTCGGATCAGACAGAAGCACCGAGGTGTCGAGAACATAGGTTCTCTCTGCGGTGGCGAGGCCCGCCGTCGGCTGGGTCTTGGACTGCTTCTGGTTGTTGAGCTGGGCCACGTCTGCTCCATCCCCGGGAGCACGCTCTCGGATCCAGTCTGCACAGACGGCCAGTTGTTCAAACAAAGACGAACTTACGTGGCCGTCTCGACCGGGCGACTTACCCGGTGCTCAGAAACTATGCTCCGACCCCGGCTATCGGCGAAGCGACACGCTGGCCGAAACACAATGTTCAGAATCGCTCAGAGCGATGCGGTGCCGCTCACACGGTGACGGCGGACGAGAACCCGAGGAAGCTCGCGCGCAGCATCTCGAGGGTCTCGTCGGTCGTGCTGGCGTGGGCGCTGATTCGCACCGATCCCCCACGGGCAGTCACGCTCACGCCGTGGTTGTTCAGCGAGGCGAGAAGCACCGTGAGCTGGTCGGGATCCGGCTGCACGACGACGATGCCCGCGCGCTCGTTGAGGTTGCGCGACGATGCGACGGGGATGCCGAACTCGTCGGCCAAGTCGATGATGCGCCCCGTGCGCTCGATGATCGCATCGCGCACCGCGGGGATCCCCGTCTCGTGCATCTCCTCGAGGGCCGACGCGAATCGGGCTTGGGCAACGGGGTCGGGGTTGCTCACGGTGTATGCGCCGATCCCCGATCGCGGCGGCGGAACCTCGTCGAGCGGCATGCCGTCGGCCTCGGTGCCGGGGAATCCCGACATCACGGGGGTGAGCCGTTCGAGGGCACGGTCGCTCATCGCGAGGAAGCCGGTGCCCCAGCCAGAGCGGATCCACTTCTGCCCACCGGAGAACACGACGTCGGCAGCGAGGTACGGCGCCTCGACCACACCGAAGCCCTGGATGGCGTCGACGATGAGCAGGCGGTCGCCGATGACCTGGCGGATGCCCTCGAGGTCGACGAGGTAGCCGGTGCGGAAGTCGACGAGCGAGACGGCGACCGCGGTCACGGCGGGGGTGAGCTGGTCTTTGATGGTGCCGGGGGTGATCCGGCCCTCGTCGGTGTCGAGCCACTGCACGTCGACGGCGTGCAGTGCCTCGCCCGCGCGCACGGCGGCGACGGTCAGGCTGGGGAACTCGCTCAGGGCGAGGGCGACCGTGCCGGTGAGGCCGAACATCGTGTGCATGGCACCGAGGCTCGTGTTCGGCTGAAACCCAATTGCGTCGGGCGAGAACCCCGTGACAGCAGATACTGCCTCGCGCACCCGCTCGTCTTGTTCGAGGAAGTCGCTGTGGCTGCCGAAGCGCGAGACCCGCAGCAGCTCCATCATCGCCTGGCCCTCTGCGGCCACTGTCTCGCCGATCGGGCCGACCCTGGCGAAGTCGAGGTAGCCGGGCTCCTCGCTGAAACGTGCTGCGTACTGCTCGATGCTCACTGGCCGAACCTTCTCTGTCGTCGTGCATAGTCGCGGAGGGCGCGGAGGAAGTCGACCTCGCGAAGGTCGGGCCCGAGGGCCTCGACGAAGTAGAACTCGCTGTGGGCACTCTGCCAGAGCATGAAGTCGCTGAGGCGCTGCTCCCCCGAGGTGCGGATGACGAGGTCGGGGTCTGGCTGGCCACCGGTGTACAGGTGCTCGGCGATGAGCTCCGGCGTGAGGTCGTCCGCGAGGTTGTCGAGCGTTCCGCCCGCCTCGCTGTGGGAGCGCACGATGCTGCGAACGGCATCCGCGATCTCTGTTCGCCCGCCGTAGCCGACCGCGAGGTTGATGTGAAGGCCGCCGTTGGATGCCGTGCGCTTCTCTGCGCCGAGCATGGCGGCGATGAGGCTCGGCGGAAGGCCGTCGGTGCGCCCGACGTGCTGCACCCGCCAGTCGCGGAAGTGCGACAGGTCGTCGGCGAGGTCGGCGATGATCGCGAACAGGTCGTCGAGCTCCTCTGGCGTTCGACCACCGAGGTTGTCGGAGGAGAGCAGGTAGAGCGTCACGACCGAGACGCCAGCCTCGTCGCACCAGGTGAGGAACTCGTGGATCTTGGCTGCCCCGGCAGTGTGCCCGCCCGCTGCCGTCGACATGCCCCGCATGCGAGCCCAGCGGCGGTTGCCATCGAGGATCATAGCCACGTGCTTCGGCAGCGGCTGGCCCACGAGGGTGCGCTTGAGGCGGCTCTGGTAGAGCCCGTAGAGGAGACCCCTGCCGAGGGGAACCTGCCTGTCTTTCACTTCGCCTACGCTAGCCCAATGACGGCTCCAAGCTTTCTGAAAGTCTGCTGGAGTATCGTGAGCGCATGAGCGCAGAACGCCCCGAATCCACGCCAGACGAGGGCTTCGCCGACGGCCTTCCCAACCTCCCCCTCATCGAGGATGCCGTGGATCAGCGCCCCATGCACGAGGGCGAGCTCAAGCCGACGTGGCGCGGCTGGATCCACGCAGGCACCTTCCCGCTGGCTATCGTGCTCGGCGTCGTTCTCATCGTTCTCGCCGACGGTGCGCCGGCCAAGATCAGCTCAGCCATCTTCGTCGCGAGCTCGCTGCTGCTGTTCGGCACGAGTGCGCTCTATCATCGCATCGACTGGAGCCCGAGGGTCAAGGCGGTCTTCAAACGGCTCGACCACTCCAACATCTTCCTGCTCATCGCGGGCTCCTACACGCCGATCACGGTGCTGTCACTCGAGCAGCCGAAGGCAGCGATCCTGCTCTGGATGATCTGGAGCGGCGCAGCACTGGGCGTCGGGTTCCGCATCTTCTGGATCGGCGCGCCGCGATGGCTCTATGTGCCGCTCTACATCCTGCTCGGCTGGGCCGCGATGCTATTCCTCGTCGACTTCTTCCAGGCCAACGCGGTGATGATGACGCTCATCCTCGTCGGTGGAGTCTTCTACACGCTCGGTGCCGTCGTCTACGGACTCAAGCGCCCGAATCCGGTTCCCGGTGTCTTCGGGTTCCACGAGATCTTCCACACGTTCACGCTGCTCGCGTTTCTCTGCCACTGGACCGGCATCTTCCTCGTGGCGACCAACCCGCCGCTGTACTAGTCCTTCGTGTCGGCCGCATCCTCGGCATCGAGCATCTCGGTGACCTCGGAGCGGTAGCGCACCCGGCGCACGCGGCGGTTCATATCGAGGATGAGGGCGACGGTGAGCAGGGCGACGGCGAACGTGATGACGAAGCCGACCCAGCCCGGCGTGACCGTCGTCGGGTCGAAGGCCGGCGAGGGTGACGGCGACGGGGTTGCCGAGACCGCATCAGTGAAACCGTTCAACAGCTCGAACATGCGTGGTCCTCTTGGTAGCCGATACTTGTTTACAGAGTACCGACTTGCACCAGGGAGAGTTTCGTGACGGCGACGACCGAGCTGGATGCCCGCTACGGTCGCGGGCGCCGCGACAGCAGGCGAACGCGGGCCGTTGCGATCGCCGCCGCGGCCGCCGGACTTGTCGTCGTGGTCGCCTGGGTCGTCTGGGGCGGACTCATCGGGCCGGATGCCTCGCTCGAGTCGCGTGACCTCGGCTTCGACATCATCGACGACAGCCTCGTGCGCGTCGACTTCGAGGTCACTGCCGACGCGGGCTCCGCGGTGGGCTGCGCGGTGCAGGCGCTCAACGAGAGCTTCACCGTCGTGGGGTGGAAGGTCGTCGAACTCCCGGCCAGCGACCAGCGCACTCGCAGCTTCACGGAGGACGTTCGTACCACAGAGCTTGCTGTATCCGGCTTGATTTACCGCTGCTGGCTGCTCTAGTCTGGCCTGTCACCCATTCGGAGGCCGGCTGCCAAGCCGGTCTCTTCCTCTGACACCCGCAACCCAAGGAGAGCCATGAGCACCGAGAGTTCAGCCACCTGGCTGACCAAGGAGGCCTTCGACCGCCGCGCGGCCGAGCTCGCCCACCTGGAGGGCGAGGGCCGCACCGAGATCGCCAAGAAGATCGAGGCAGCCCGCGAAGAGGGCGACCTCAAGGAGAACGGCGGCTACCACGCCGCCAAGGAGGAGCAGGGCAAGATCGAGGCGCGCATCCGCGTGCTCACCGAGCTGCTGCGCACCGCGACCGTCGGCGAGGCGCCGGCGAGCACGGGCATCGTCTCCCCCGGCACTGTCGTGACGGCCACCGTGCTCGGCGACGAGGAGACCTTCCTGCTCGGAAGCCGCGAGATCGCGGGCGACTCCGACCTCGATGTGTGGAGCGAGGGCAGCCCGCTGGGCACCGCGATCATGGGGCTCAAGGTCGGTGACGAGACGCACTACCTCGCGCCGAGCGGCAAGTCCATCCCGGTGAAGATCCTCAAGGTAGAGACCTACGTCCCCTAGCTCCGACTCCCCCACAGCTCCAGCTACCGGCTCGGGGACCCAGTTATAGCTCCGTCCCTGAGGCCGTAGCTGGAGCCGTGGCAGGTAGAGGCTAGAAGTCGAGGCGCGGGCGGTAGCCCTCGGCGCGGAGAGCGTCGATGACCGCTTCAGCGTGCTCCGGTCCGCGGGTCTCGATGTGCAGCTCCAGCTCGACCTGGCTGATCTGCAGACCGGTGCCATGGCGGGTGTGAAGCACCTCGACGACGTTCGCGTTCTGCTCCGCGATGATCGCCGACGTGCGCGCGAGCTGGCCGGGGCGGTCGGGCAGCGGGATGCGCAGCTTGAGGTACCGCTCAGACGAGGCGAGCCCGTGGCTGATCACCCGCTCCATCATGAGCGGATCGATGTTGCCGCCGCTGAGGATGAAGACCGTCGTTCCCGACTCCACGATGAGCCCGGAGAGCAGGGCCGCGACGCCAACGGCGCCGGCCGGCTCGACGACGAGCTTGGCGCGCTCGAGCAGCACGAGCAGCGCCTGGGCGGTCATGTCGTCGGTGACGGTGACGACCTCATCCACGTACTGCTTGACGAGCTCGAAGTTGAGCAGCCCTGGCTTCGCCACGGCGATGCCGTCGGCGATGGTCGGCGCGATCGCGATCTCTGTGGCGACGCCGGCCTCGAGCGATGGAAGGTATGGTGCCGCGTTCGCCGCCTGCACGCCGATGACGCGAACGGTGCGCCCCAGCTCTGCCGCGCGCTGCTTGACCGCGGATGCGACGCCGGAGACGAGTCCGCCGCCGCCGATCGGAACGACGATCGTGTCGACGTCGGGCACCTGCTCGAGGATCTCGAGGCCGAGCGTGCCCTGCCCCGTGATGATGTCGATGTGGTCGAACGGCGGGATGAACACCGCGTTCTGCTCCTCGGCGAAGGCCTTGGCAGCCGTCGCCGTCTCGTCGAAGATGTGACCGCGCAGCACGACGTCGGCACCGTAGTCGCGCGTCGCCTGCAGCTTGGGCAGTGCGACGCCGACGGGCATGAAGATGGTGGCGTGGATGCCGAGCTCACGAGCGGCGAGCGCGACACCCTGCGCGTGGTTGCCTGCCGACGCCGCAACGACGCCGCGCGCGCGCTCCTCGTCGGAGAGCTTGCTCAGGCGGTTGACCGCGCCGCGGATCTTGTACGAGCCGGTGCGCTGCAGGTTCTCGCACTTGAGGAAGACCGGCGAGCCGAGCACCTGCTCGAGAAAGCGCGAGCTCTCCATCGGCGTGATCTGGGTGGCTCGGGCGACAACGCTGCGCGCTGCCTCGAACTCGGCGAGGGTTGGTCCCTCTGTGGTGGCTATCGTCATGCGGGCGACACGACATCCTTTGTCTCTGGGCGCGGCGTGGTTCGCCATCTTCCGCTGGCGATGTAGTTCACCATAACGTTCACGACGGCAACGACCGGCACCGCGAACAGGGCACCGGGGATGCCGGCGATGCCACCGCCGGCCGCCACCGCGAACACGACCGCGATCGGATGCACCTTCACGGCGCTGCCCATCACGAGCGGCTGCAGAACGTGGCCTTCGATCTGCTGAACGAGCAGCACGATGCCAACCATGATCAGCGCCGGAAGCGGGCCGAGGAAGACGAGGGCGACGAAGACGGCAAGGGCGCCAGACACGACCGCGCCGACGACAGGGATGAACGACCCGAGGAAGACCGCGATCGCGATCGGGATGACGAGAGGGAAGCCGTCTCCGCCGCCGAAGACCAGCCCGAGAATGAAGGCGCCGATGCCGATGCCGAAGGCGTCGACGGCCGCGACGAAGATCTGCACCTTGACGAAGGTCGTGAGGGTGAGC
This sequence comes from Conyzicola sp., assembly GCF_057073975.1. Classification (NCBI taxonomy): domain Bacteria; kingdom Bacillati; phylum Actinomycetota; class Actinomycetes; order Micrococcales; family Microbacteriaceae; genus Conyzicola; species Conyzicola sp. Next base: position 25,345 of record NZ_JBXMIS010000136.1, read on the forward strand.
CAGCCGGCGCGACCGGAGTCCCCGACCGCCTTGCGCGCCTGGCGCGGGAAGAGGCGGGTGACCCACGCCCAGATGTGCTTGCCGTCGAGCAGGATGAACAGGGTCGCGAAGAGCGCAAGCAGGGCGCCGACGAGCAGGTGACCCGCGGTGGTTCCGACGGAGAGGGCGCCCGTCCACAGGGCGCCGCCATCCTCGCGGAAGTTCGCAACCGTGTCGTTGACGAACGCGTCGAACTCCTTCGGGCTGATGCCGAGGGGCGATACGGCGAGGTAGTCGCGCAAGTCGCTATAGGCGGCGATCGAGCGATCCTGCAGCTCGGGGAAGCCCGCGCGAACCTGCTGGTAGATCAGGGTGATGAGCCCCGTGATGACCCCGATGGTTCCGACCATGGCGACGGCCACGGCCAGCCCGCGCGGCCACCTGTGACGCATGAGGAAGTTCACGAGCGGCACAAGGAGGGCAGACAGCAGCAGGGCGACCATGAACGGGATGACGATCTCCCGCAGCTGGATGATGAGCAGACCGAAGACCACGAGCACGGCGACGACGGCGAGGATGCGCCACGCCCATTGCCCCGCGATCTCGACGGGAACGGGGATGGCCTCCTCGATCGCCTTCGCACGATCGGCCCCGGTCAGCACGACCTTCTCGTCGATCCGTCGTTCTCCGAAGCGCCCTTTGCCGAACCGCAGGAATCTCATTGGCCGATTGTATCGACGCGCGGGTGCGAGCTACCTCGGAGTGACGGAGACGGCCGATCCGGTGAGTCGAACGAAGACCTCGGCCCCCGGCTCCCGCCGGTCGACGACCTCATGCTGGATAGAGAGCACGAGCCCGTCGGCAAGGCGAACCTGGGTGCGCCGCAGCGAGCCGAGGAAGCTCGAGGCGACGACAGTGGCCGCAACTCCGGTGGGGGCGAATGCGATGTGCTCCGGGCGCACGAGCGCCGTCACGGGGCCGTCGGGCAGGCGATCCCCCAGCTGGTCGACCACCGCGCCGGCCACGCTCACCCGCCCGTTGACGAGCTCACCGGGAACCCGGTTGCTCAGTCCGACGAAGTCGGCCACGAAAGGGGTCGCCGGGGTCACGTAGAGCTGCTCTGGCGTGCCGATCTGCTCGATGCGCCCCTCGCGCATGACGGCGACCCGGTCGGCGACGGCGAGGGCCTCCTCCTGGTCGTGCGTGACGAACAGAGTGGTGATGCCGAGCTCCGACTGGATGCGGCGGATCTGGTCGCGAAGGGAGACCCGCACCTTGGCATCCAGCGCGCTCAGCGGCTCGTCGAGCAGGAGCACCCGCGGGCGGGTCACGAGCGCTCGGGCGAGCGCCACCCGCTGCTGCTGCCCGCCAGAGAGCTGGTGGGCGAAGCGCTGCGCGTGCTTGTCGAGCCCGACCATGTCGAGGGCCTCGGCAGCGCGCTGGCGACGCGCCTGCGTGTCGACCCTGCGCATCCGCAGTCCGAACTCGACGTTCTCGAGAACAGTCATGTGGGGAAAGAGGGAGTAGGACTGGAAGACCATTCCGATGTCACGGCGGTTGGTCGGCACATCGACGACGTCCTCCCCGTCGATGAGGATGTGGCCAGAGTCGACCCGCTCGAGCCCGGAGAGCGCGCGAAGCGCTGTCGTCTTGCCGCAGCCAGACGGTCCGAGCAGGGCGATGAACTCGCCAGGGGCAATGGCGAGGTCGATTCCGGCCAGAGCCTGGTGCTGCCCGTAGGCCTTGGTGACGCCGACGAGGTCGACGGGTGCGCCGGTGGTCATGAGGCGGTTCTCCGATCGCGGCCGAGGCGGCCGATGGACAGCAGAAGGACAAAGGCGAGCAGCAGCGCAAGGAGAGCGAAGATCGTGGCAACCCACGGATCGGACTGCGAGACCTGCAGCAGCGCCGTCTGCAGGTTGCGGCGGTTGAGAATCGAGGCGATCGTGAACTCGCCGAGCACGACGGCGACGGAGATGAACGAGGCCGCGAGCACGCCGCGACGCAGGTTCGGCAGCAGCACGTGCCACATGACACGGGGCCAGCTCGCCGAGAGCGAGCGCGCCGCCTCGCTCAGGGTGCGAAGGTCGACGGCATCGAGGTTGGACTGGATGGCGCGGTAGGCATATGGCAGCACCGTTATGCCGTAGGCGAAGGCGAGGGTCCAGGTCGAGCCGCCGAGCACCCTCACCACGACGGAGTAGACCGGGGCGAGACCGACGACGAGCACGATCGCCGGCACCGTGATCGGGATGATGCAGACGAACTCGAGCGCCCGGCGCAGCTGCGGGAACCGCAGGTGCACGATGATCATCGTCGGCAGCAGGATGACGACGACGATCGCGACGGTCACCGCCGCGAGCACGAGCGAGTTGCCGATCGCCTGGAAGAGCCCGCGGTAGGTTCGCGCCGCATCCTCGGAGAACAGCCCGGTCCAGTGGTCGAGGGTGTGCTCGCCCGACAGGCCGGCGCGGAAGGTGAACTCGACCATCGCGAGGATCGGCAGTGCGAAGACGAGGCCGACAACCGACAGGATGACGATGCGGGCCAGTCTGCTCGGCTCCGCGCCGATGCGCACGAGGCTCACCGCTGCCACCGCGAGGTGCGGCGCTGCAGCACCGAGTACCCCCACATCACGACGACCATGATGACGACCATGCCGAGAGCGAGGGCTCCGGCCATGTTCTCGCGGCCGAGCACGGTCTCGCTCACGAGCGCGGCGCGGATCTGCAGCGGAACGATCTGGGCCCCCTGGCTGATGAGGGCGGCCGCGGTCGCATACGAGGAGAAGGCATTGGCGAAGAGCAGCAGGAGGCTGCCGAAGAACGACGGCGCGAGCACTGGTGCGGCGATGCGGAGCCAGTAGGTGAGGCGGGTGCCGCCGAGCGTCGCGCTCGCCTCTGCCCACTGCACCTTGAGACCGTGCAGCGCCGGCATGAAGGTGATGACCATGAGTGGAACCTGAAAGTACAGGTAGACCGGCAGGAGGCCGGGCACCTGGTAGAGCCAGTTGCCCTCAGCGAAGATGTCGATGCCGAGCGATTCGTGCAGCCAGACCGTGACGAGGCCCTGGCCGCCGATCATGGCGATGAAGGCGAAGGCGAGCATGACGCCGCCGAACTGGGCGAGCACGCTGCTGGCCGAGTCGATGAACGACCTCAGGGCGCCATCCGGCCGTGTGCCGAGCAGGGCGTAGCAGACGAGTGCTCCGATGACCGCACCGAGCACGGCGGTGATGGCGGAGACGGCGAACGAGGCGCCGAAGGCGGAGAGCACGTTCGGTGCGAAGAGACCGAGTACGTTCTCGAGCGTCAGCGAGCCGTCGTCGGTGAAGAATCCCGTCGCGACCGCGAGCGTCGTCGGTATGGCGAGGAAGATGAGCACGTAGACGGCGAAGGGCGTGAGTGCGAGAAAGCCGGCCGCACCGCGAAGCCGGTGGCGCCGAGGGGTCTCCCCGGCGCCACCGCTCACGATGGCTGGCGCAGTAGCGACAGACATGGAATGGATGCTGCTAGCTGATCGCAGCAGCCCACTTCTCTGCGAGGAGTGCGGCTGCGGCCTCCGCCTGCGCCGCCGTCGGGGTGACAAGCTCCCCGTCGAGCTCGCCGAGAGCGGCGAGGGCGTCGCTGTCGACGGTTCCGGCGTCCTGCAGCGTCTGGATGGTCACGGGGTACGCGCCGCCGACGATGAACAGGTTCTGCGCCTCAGCGCTGTAGAGGAACTCCTGCCAGAGGCGGGCAGCGGCGGGGTGCGGTGCATCCTTGCTGATCGCCTGGTTGTAGAAGCTCGTGTAGACCGTGCCGGGCAGGGTGACGACCTTCCAGCCGTCGACGGTCGCCGCTGCGGCGAGGTTGTTGTAGCTCCAGTCGAAGGCGACCTTGGTCTCGCCGGCCGCGATCGTCGCGCCCGTCACGTTGACCGGGATGAAGTTGCCGGCGTCGTTGAGCTTCTCGAAGAAGTCGATGCCGTCCTGGAAGTCGTCGAGCGTTCCACCCGACTGCACCGTCGCGAGGCCGACGGCAGCGAACGCCGCACCCGCCTGCGTCGGGTCGCCGTTGAGGGCGACAGCTCCGCGGTAGTCATCGCCGAGCAGGTCGTCGAGCGACTCCGGCTCCGGCACGGAGTTCGAGTCGTAGCCGATCGACATCGAGCCGGTGTAGTCGTTGACCCAGAGGCCGGACTCCTCCTTGTTCTCGGCAGGAATCTCGTCCCAGTTCTCGACCTGGTACGGCGCGAAGTAGTCGAGCGAGTCGAGGGTCACTGCGGTGCCGAGGTCGAAGACGTCGGGCGCGGTGTCCTGGCCCTTGAGGTTGTCGGCGGCCGCGATCTCCTCTGCACTCGAGATGTCGGGGTCGGCGGAGTTGACGACGATGCCGTACTTCTCCTCGAACAGGGCCTTGATCTCTCCGTAGTTCGCCCAGTTGTCGGGCAGGGCGATCACGTTGAGCTCGCCTTCGGCCTTGGCGGCCTCGATGAGCGCGTCGAGTCCGCCGAAGTCGGCAGCGCTCGTCGCGGTGGTGGCGTCGACGTCGCCAGCGGGGGCATCGGTCGTGGTGCCCGCGCAGGCGGTGAGGGAGAACGCCGCCGCAGTGATGACCGCGAGTCCGGCGAGGGTGCGCTTGTTCAGCAAGGGTTCCTCCAGGTGGCCGCCCGGCCGCCCGCGCTGTGTGCGGACTAGGGGTACCGGCTGGCCTGTGTGAAAAGTACGACTCGACGGGGTGACCTCCGTTGCCCACCGGTGAACACCCGGATAACGCGCTCTGTCGGTTGAGATCGCTACCGTTGAGACGATGGTCACCTCTCTCTCCTCGGCGCAGGCCCGGCGAATCGCGCTCGCCGCGCAGGGCTTCGGGGCTGCCCCCGCGGCTGCCGCTGGCATCCGGCAGCTTCGATCGGTGGTCACGCGGCTCAACCTGCTGCAGCTCGACTCCGTCAACGTCTACGAGCGCAGCCACTACCAGCCGGTGTTCGCGCGCCTCGGCCAGTTCGACAAGGCAGATCTCGATCGCCTGACGTTCTCGAAGAAGAGCGACTACACCGAGTACTGGGCGCACGAGGCGGCCATCATTCCCGTCGTCGACTGGCCGCTGTTTCGCTGGCGCATGCAGCACTACCACGACTGGTACGCCACGCGGCCCGACTCGTGGATCCACTCCAACCAGCACCACGTCGACTGGGTTCTCGCAGAGCTGCGCGAGAAGGGCCCCCTCGCTGCCAGCCAGATCGAAGACGACTCCCGCCGTGGCAAGACCGGCTGGTGGGACTGGTCAGACACCAAGCACGCCCTCGAGTACCTGTTCCGCGTCGGCGAGGTCGTCAGCGCCGGGCGCACCCGCTTCGAGCGCACCTACGCCCTGCCAGAGCAGAAGCTGCCGCCCGCGGTGCTTGGCCGCGAGGTGAGTCGCGAGGATGCCGTGCGCGCCCTCATCCTCAAATCGGCGCGCGCCCACGGCGTGGGAACCGTTCGCGACCTCGCCGACTACTACCGCATCAAGCTCGCCCCCGCGAAGGCCGCGATCGACGACCTCGTCGACGCGGGCGAACTGCTGCCCGTCGCCGTCGAGGGGTGGACGCAGCCGGCCTGGCTGCATCGGGATGCCCGAATCCCCCGCCGCATCGACGCCGCGGCCCTGCTCTCCCCCTTCGACCCGTTCGTGTGGGAGCGCGCGCGCGCCGAGCGCCTGTTCGACTTTCACTACCGCATCGAGATCTACACGCCCGCAGCCAAGCGCGTCTTCGGCTACTACTCCCTCCCCGTGCTCGTCGACGACCAGATTGTCGGTCGCATCGACCTCAAGAGCGACCGCCAGGCGCGCGTGCTGCGCGTGCAGTCGGCCTGGAGGGAGGCACACGCCCCCGACGGCATCGAGGAGCGCATCGTTCCTCTGCTCGACCAGGCGCGGGTGTGGCAGGGCCTCGACGCGGTTGAGTTCACCGGGCGCGGCGACCTGTCGGCGGCGCTCGAGGGCGCCTGGCTCTCGCTCTAGAAGCTGCGGCCCTGTTCGGTCAGGCGCGCGACGCGGTCCTCGATGGGCGGGTGCGTGCTGAACAGACGCGACATGAACCCGGGCTTGTTCGGGTTGCTGATCCACAGGTGCGACATGCTCGTGTTGGTCTTGCGCACCGGCTGGGCGTGGGCCTGCAGTTTGAGCAGGGCGCTGGCGAGTGCATCCGGGTGCCTAGTCGTCAATGCGCCCGTCGCGTCGGCGAGGTACTCCCGCTGGCGTGAGACGGCCGCCTGAACGGCGCCGGCGACAAGCGGCGCGAGGATGGCGGCCACCAGCCCGATGACGAGGACGATGACACCCGCCCCGTTGTTGTTGCTGCGGCTGCGCCCGCCGAAGAAGGCCATGCGCACGGCGATGTCGGCGAGCAGGCCGATCGCGAGCACGAGCCCGAAGACGATGAGCGAGACGCGAATGTCGTAGTTCTTCACGTGGCCCATCTCGTGGGCCATGACGCCCTCGAGCTCTGAGTCGGTCATGATCTCGAGCAGACCGGTCGTGGCAGCGACAACCGCGTGCTGCGGGTCGCGACCGGTGGCGAACGCGTTGGGAGCCGGGTCGTTGATGATGTAGACCTTCGGCATCGGAAGGCCCTCGGTGATCGCGAGGTTCTCGACGATGCGGTACAGCCGCGGATTGTCGGCCTTCTGAATCTCGTGGCCCCCACTGAGCGCGATGGTCTCTCGGGTGCCCAGGTAGTACTGGAACGCCGCGTAGCCGATGGCGATCACGAACACGATGATCGCGATCGACACGTCGCCGTAGTACCACGCCGCGAGCGCCCCGATGCCGCCGATGATCAGCAGGAACAGCAGGATGATGAAGACGGTGTTGCGCTTGTTGCGGGCTATTGCGCTGTACATGTGGCTCTACTCTGCGTCGGGATTGATCTCGATATGACCGCGTCGCGGTCTACTCGATCTGATCTGCCTGTGCTTTTGATTACGAGGAGCAGATCAAAACTGCACGCGAGGCGGCTCTGCGATGGACGCTGAGTCGCTGACCTCGAAGAACTCGCGCTCGGTGAAGCCGAGGCTGCGAACGAAGAGCGTGTTCGGGAAGACCTTGATCTTCGTGTTGAGCTCGCGCACGCCACCGTTGTAGAAGCGGCGGCTGGCCTGGATCTTGTCTTCGGTGTCGACGAGCTCGCCCTGCAGCTGCAGGTAGTTCTGGCTCGCCTGCAGCTGGGGGTATGCCTCGGCGACCGCGAAGATCGACTTGAGGGCAGACTGCATGTGGTTCTCGGCGGCGGCGGCCTCGGCCGGTGTGCCGGCGGTGAGCGACTCGGCGCGTGCCTTGGTGACGGCCTCGAAGACGCCCTTCTCGTGAGCCGCGTAGCCCTTGACCGTCTCGATGAGGTTCGGAATCAGATCGGCGCGGCGCTTGAGCTGAACGGTAATGTCGCTCCACGCCTCGTCGACGCGCACATTGAGGGTAACGAGACCGTTGTAGGTCGCCCAGAGGTAGCCTCCGACGATAACCACGAGGAGCACGAGAATGCCGACGATGATGAGGATTTCCATACGACAAACTATAGGGGAGCTTTAGTTGGGAAGCGCCTAGTCTCGCTGACGGCGAACCGTGAATCTCTAGGCCTAGGCTCGGTGGCATGAGCGAGCAGGCGGCAGCGCGCGGCCGCGGCCGACCCCGCAAGTCGGCGGCTGGAGCAGACCCGCGTGCGCTCATCGTGGCGGCCGCCGCGGCACAGTTCGCCCGCGATGGATACGACGCCACCTCTATGCGCGCGGTGGCCCGGTCGGCCGGCGTGGATCCCGCTCTCGTGCGCCACTACTTCTCCCACAAGGCCGATCTCTTCGCCGAGGCGGTCGCCGCCCCGATGCGCCCCGATCGCATCGTCGCCGCTGCGCTCGCCGGGCCGCGCGGTCGCATTGGCGAGAACCTCGTGCGGGCCATTGTCAGCACCCTCGATCAGCCCGGCGCGAGCGAGCGGGTGCTGCGCGTCCTGCATACGGCGCTGGGCCAGGAGTTCGCGGCCCGCATGCTGCGGCAGTTCGTCATGCGGGAGGTGCTGCGCCGGCTCGCGGCGCAGATCGGGGAGGATGACGCGGAGCTTCGTGCCTCCTTCGCAGCCAGCCAGGTGGTCGGCCTTCTCGTCGCGCGCTACGGTGTGCGCATCGAGCCGCTCGCGAGCGCGCCGGTGGACGAGGTGGTCAGGCGCATCGGCCCGGTGGTGCAGTGGCACCTGACCGGTCATCCCCTTGACAGTGGGTCGTCGTCGCTCGAATAATTCTTCACATGGCGAATTACTCGATCGAGATCGAGGGTCTCTGCGTGCGGCGAGGAAAGCACGTCGTTCTCGATGACTTCGGCATGCGGGTGCCTCGCGGCAGCCTCGTCGGGCTTCTCGGTCCGAGCGGGTCGGGCAAGTCCACGCTCATGCGGGCGATTGTGGGAGTGCAGGTGGTCGACGCCGGAACCGTCACGGTTCTCGGGGAAGCGGCGGGGTCATCCGTTCTCCGTTCCCGCGTCGGATACGTCACGCAGTCGGCGAGCGTCTACGACGACCTGACGGTGCGGCAGAACCTGCGCTACTTCGCTGCAGTACTCGGCGCGCCATCCGCTGACGTTGACCGGGTGATCCGCGAGACTGATCTCTCTGACAGCGACGGGTCGCTCGTTGGAGCACTCTCCGGAGGGCAGCGCAGCCGTGTTTCCCTCGCCGCCGCCCTACTCGGCTCGCCGCAGCTTCTCGTGCTCGACGAGCCGACGGTCGGCCTCGATCCCGTGCTGCGGGTCGAGCTGTGGTCGCTGTTCCGACGACTCGTTGATGCTGGAGCGACCCTGCTGGTCTCGAGTCACGTCATGGACGAGGCCACGCGGTGCGACCGACTGCTGCTGCTGCGCAACGGGGAGCTCATTGCCGACACAACGCCGGAAGAGCTTCTCTCAACCACCGGCACCGCCGACCCGGAGCAGGCGTTTCTCGTGCTCATCGAGCGGAACACAGCATGAGTACGATCGCGACAGCCCGCCGAGTGCTCACCCAGGTGAGCCATGACCACCGCACCATCGCGCTGCTGCTCGTCGTGCCGAGCCTCCTCATCGGGCTCATGGCCTGGCTGTTCGACGAGACGTCGGTCTTCTCGACCATCGGGCCGGCCATGCTCGGCCTGTTTCCCTTCATCATCATGTTCCTCGTCACGAGCATCGCCACGCTGCGGGAACGCCGAAGCGGCACACTCGAGCGGTTGCTCTCGATGCCGCTTGGCAAGCTCGACCTCATCCTCGGGTACGCGATCGCCTTCGGGCTGCTCGCCATCCTGCAGGCGGTCATCGCGTGCTCCTTTGCCGTTCTGGTCTGCGGCCTCGAGATCGAGGGCTCGGTCTGGCTGCTCGGCGCCGTCGCCGTTGCCGACGGTCTGCTGGGCACGACCCTCGGGCTCTTCGCGAGCGCCTTCGCCCGCACCGAGTTCCAGGTTGTGCAGTTCATGCCGGCGTTCGTCTTTCCCCAGGTAATCCTCGGCGGCATCATCATTCCGCGCGATGACATGCCGGATGCGCTGCACGCCATCTCCGACTGGCTCCCCCTCTCGCACGCGATCGATGCGCTCACGGCGGTCGCCGACGACTCGGAGGACGCGGGCTGGATCGCGACGAAGCTGCTCATCATCGGTGCCTTCATCATCGGCGCGGTCGTGCTCGGCGCCCTGACACTGCGACGTCGCACGCCGTAGCGAGACAGTCTCGCGAACAACGCGATGCGCATGCCGACCGCGCCGCTGGCTTGACCTTTGGTGCACAACAGCGTCTACTTGGCACACGACCAGTCGGCTCTCGCGAGGGGCAAGCACGCCCCGACTGCTACGCACAGTGTGTTCTTCCACGAATCGAAAGCACCTGTATGCACACGGCACCCCAACGAATCACTGTCACTGCGGCCGCCGCGGTCGTTCTTCTGCTCGCCGGAGCGGGACCAGCCAGCGCCGCCGCCGACCCCGTCGGGCTCGGAACGGCAGCATCGTTCGCCGTGCTCGCCGCGACCACCGTCACCAACACTGGCCCGACGGTCATCAGCGGAGACATCGGGGTCACCCCCGGAACGGCGGTGACCGGGTTCCCGCCCGGCATCCAGTCCCAGGGAGCCGCGTACATCGCGGAGGGCGTTGCCGGACAGGCCATGATCGATGCGACGGCGGCCTATGTGAGCGCCGCCGCGCAGCCCGGATCGCCCGGCCCCGCCGTGGTCGTCGCGCCAGAGCTCGGTGGCCTCACCTTCACGCCAGACCTCTACCAGTCCTCTGGGGTTCTGCAGATCACGGGGAACGTGACTCTTGACGCCGGCGGCGACCCTGATGCGATCTTCGTCTTCCGATCGACCAGCACGCTGATCACGGGGGCGGCCAGCTCGATGACCCTCATCAACGAAGCGAGCGCGTGCAACGTCTTTTGGGTGGTGCCGAGCTCGGCGACGCTCGGAACGGGGTCGCAGTTCGCTGGCACCATCCTCGCGCAGGCGTCGATCACGGCCACCACTGGCGCCGATGTCGTCGGGCGTCTGATCGCCCTCACGGGCGCCGTCACCCTCGATTCGAACGACATCACGAGCACCGGGTGCTCCGCCGTCACGGTCAACCCTGGCAGCGGCATATCCCTCACGGCTGCGGGGCCGACACTGCCCGCCGCTGGCGCTCATGACGTTCCGTGGACCGCCGCCGCCGCCGCCGCCCTTCTCGTCGTCGGATGGCTTGCCGTCGTTCGATCTCGCCGGCGCCCTACCCGCACTCCTCGCATCTAGGGAAGCGGCGCGGCCACCACGTCGTCGAAGCGGGTGACCACGGTCGAGGTGGCAGAGCTCGACAGGTAGGACTGCAGGCCGATCGACCCGGCCTGCTGAAGCCCCGCCGTCGAGTCGGTGACCGTCGCCGTCCACGCCGTCGGCTCCGGCTGGCCTGACCGCCACACCCGAGCCCGCACGGTTGTCGGCGAGGTGCCCATCACCTGCAGGCGGGCATCGATCACCGCGCCCGGGGCGTAGCTGAGACCGGAGACGGTGGTCGTCGACAGCAGCGTCGAGCCCTGCTTGAGCACGAGCACGACGGATCCCGTCGACCTGACCCAGACGCTCGCGACGTAGTTCGCCGCACCGACCTGTCGGCCGACGACCGTGGAGTACGAGCCGCCTCCCGTCGGCAGCGCCGAGAGGGAGAAGGACGCGCGGATGTCGACTCCGGTGGTCGAGACACTCGCAAGGGTCGCGGTGCGCGTCGCCCCCGGTGCAAGGGTCACGTATCCGGTGCCGTCCTGCACGCGCAGCGCGGAGGCGGAGCCGCCGATCGTCCACGGCCCGCCGAGCGGCGCAGTGCCCCATCCCGTCGCCACTGTTCTCGAGAAGTCGTCTCTGGCAAGGTCGGATCCTGCGGGAACGGTCACGGTCACCGGGTGCGTTACCGTGTTCGTCGCTCCGTCGTTGTCGGTGACCGTCAGAGCTGCCGTGTACGTTCCGGCCGACACGTAGGTGTGGCTCAAAGTGGCGCCGCTGCCCGTCGCGCCGTCGCCGAATGCCCAGGCGTAGCCCGTGATCATGCCGTCGCTGTCGCTCGATACGGAGCCGTCGAAGGTCGCGGTCAGACCGGACACGTAGCTCGAGAACGCGGCGACTGGTGGCGTCGTCGTCGGCTGGCCGAGGGTAAAGCTGTCGGTGAACGTTCCACCTGCCGCGCGCGCGAAGCGCCCGGTGAGCTCTGTCGGGGTCGCGGTGACGTCGAGCACACCCCACGTCGGGTTGACGTTGAGGGCCGACCACGACGCGAAGTATCCGGTCTCGGAGTCGGTGAGGGTGATTTCCCGCAACGGCACCCCGCTGGTGCCGACCGTCGCGAAGACCGTGCCGGCACCCGCGGTCATGACCGCGTCGGAGTCGACGATGCACGCGGCGTTGACCGTGTTCGGCACGATGGCCGGGCACGCGGCCGACGTCGCCAGCTGCCGACTGCGCTGGTACAGGTGCTCGTGGCCGCTCAGCACGAGG
>NZ_JBXMIS010000137.1:0-18560 GCF_057073975.1 Conyzicola sp.
GAGGCGTTCATCCGCGTCTCGGAGATCAACAAGGCGGGCGTCACGACCATCATGGTCGAGCAGAACGCTCGCCGTTGCCTGCAGATCTGCGACCGCGGCTACGTGCTCGACCAGGGCCGCGACGCCTACACGGGCCCCGGCCGCGACCTGCTCACCGACCCCAAGGTCATCTCGCTCTACCTCGGAACGCTCGGCGAGGACGTCGCCTAGCAGCTCCGCTCGATGTGAAGGCCCCGGTGATGCGTCCCGGGGCTTTCTCTTTGCCTGGCGCAGCATCCGGTGCTCTCGGCGTCCCCCGCGCCCTGTTCGCAATGCGGGAGACGGGCTGGGGCGGCGCACGACAAAGGGCCCCGGCCGAAACCGGGGCCCTTCTCCCTACGAGCTGCTAACTAGTTAGCGGTGCGGGTGTAGGTGTTGTCTTCGTTGTAGGTGTAGATACCGATGGTCGCCTCGGTCGGGTCGCCGTTCTCGTCGAACGTGATCGGACCGGAGAAGCCGTCGTAGTCGACAACGCCACCGTCGAGGATGATCTGAGCAGCGTCAGCGAAGTTGGTCGCCTTCTCGCCGTCGCCAGAACCACCGGAGACCTCCTGGAGCTTCGCCGCGATGTCGGCGCCATCCACCGAGTTCGCTGCGAGAGCAGCGAGCGCGAGGAGAACGACGGCGTCGTAGGACTCAGCTGCGTAGCTGTAGTCCTTCAGCTCCGCGTCGCCCTGCTCGGCAACGTATGCCTGCAGGTCGTCGGTGAAGGAGCCGAGCGTAGCGGTGTCGAGACCCGGAAGCGTTCCCTGAGCGCCCGTGAGGGTGCCGGCCGGGAAGTCAGCCGAGTAGTCAGCCAGGTTGCCGTCGACGAAGTAGAGCTTGTCGGTCGGGAAGCCAGCAAGACCAGGAACGATCGTCTTGGTCTCCTCGAACGCGATGAGTGCAATCGCGTCGGGGTCGGCCGCAAGAACCGAGCTGATCTGAGCATCGAACGAGGTGTCGCCCGTGTTGTACGACTCAGCAGCAACAACCTCGCCACCGGCGCCCTCGAAGGCCTCCGTGGTGAACTCGGTGAGGCCGGTGCCGTACGAGTCGTTGAGGTAGATGATGCCGAGCGTCTCGTTGCCGTCGGCAGCGATGAGGTTACCGAGAACCTCGCCCTGCAGCACGTCAGACGGGGCGGTGCGCCAGTAGAGGCCGTTGTCGTCCCACGTCGTGAAGTCCGCCGAGGTGTTCGCCGGCGAGAACTGGATGACTCCAGCGCCCGTGACGTCGTCGATGAACTGCTTGGACGTACCGGAGGATGCCGCGCCGATGATGGCGGAGACGCCCTCGCTCAGCAGACGGGGGACCTCGGTCGCGTATGCCTTGTTGTCTGTGTCGCCGGAGTCGCCGTAGGTGACCTCGATCTGGATGCCGAGGTCGGCCTCGTTGATCTGCTTTGCAGCAAGACCAACACCTGCGATCTCGGGCGGGCCGAGGAATGCGAGGTTGCCGGAGATCGGCAGAGCCGTTCCGATCTTCAGGGTGAGGTCACGCTCGACGGATCCTCCGCCGTTGTCGTCAGCCTCAGGGGTCGGGGCGCAGCCAGCCAAAACGATGGCGGAAACGCTGACGACGGCAATGCCGCCGAGTACCGACTTGAGGGTCCGTGAGCGGGAGGCCGAGGCCTTCGCGAATACGCTCATGTTGCTCCTTGCTAGTGATTGTGTTTAAGACACAGTCGTGCTGGTGCACACCTGTTCTGCCAAGTTACGGGGCTTGAGGCTCAGAAACAATACGAGGGTGTTACAGCCCTGTAACACGGCGAAATCGTTATCTACGGGGCGCTCGAAGCGTGCGTTTGCGCAACTTTTCGGCGTTTAACCGACGGATTGCGTCGTGCGCTATCCGGTCGTGACGGTGCGCGACGGAGCGAAGCTGTTGGATGCCGCGTAGGCGACGATCGTGAATGTTCCGCCCGCGGCATCCCCGCTCTCAGAGAGGTCGACGGGCCCGGAGCGCCCGGTGTAGTCGATGTCGGGTTCTGTCGCGAGCACCGAGGCGCACTCGCCGAAGCTCGTGCACGGGATGCCGCCGACCGAGATCGAGCGAAGGTGGCGCGCGATCGCCGGGCCTCCGTCGTCCCCGCTGATGAGCACCGCGAGCGCCGCCATGATCGTGGCGTCGTACGCCTCTGCGGCGAACGCGGAGTCTGCTCCGACAGCCGGGTCTGCCTGCCGAAGGCGAAGGGCGAACGCCTCATCCACCTCACCACCGGCGACGATGCCGGTGGCTCCCTCGAGCACTCCCGCGGCGAGAGTGGTCGAGTAGTCGAGGGTGGTGCGGCCGTCGAGCCAGACGCGGGAGCCGTCGATTCCCGCGGCAGACAGTGCTGAGAGTAGGCCGACCGCCTGCTGCGCGGTCGCGGCCGAGATGACGACCGCATCCGGCTTGGCCTTTGCCGCCTTCTTGGCGATGCTGGCGAAATCGGTGACCTCGGCCCCGAAGTCGGCCTCGTACTCCACGGCGGCAGTATCTGGCATGGCCGCGGTGAGACTCGCAAGGCCGTCGGCTCCTGCCGAGTCGTCGGTCGACAGATAGGCGATGGATGACGCATCGACACCGGCGAGCGCGTCGGCGATAGCGGCCCACTCCGCGCCGCCTGCGACGGCAGCGCTGAACAGCATGCCCTCGTCGTCCAGAGCGCCGAGCCCGGTGGCCGACGGCGAGATGAGCGGCACGCCCGCCTCGGTGGCCGGGCCGATCAGTCGCTCGGCGATGTCGGTCGACGACGGTCCGATGACGACATCGACACCGAGCTCGATGAGCGCAGCGAATGACGCCTCGGCTGCATCGGTCGCCGGGTCGCCGGAGGTGCGGTGGAAGACCTCCACCGGCACGCCGTCGAGGCCACCCTGCTCGTTGATCTCTCGCACCGCGATCTCGACTCCGGCCACCTGGGCGAGAGCGCCTGGCGGCAGCACGGTGCCGATGCGCAGCACTCCGTCGCCGGTCGGCGCATAGGTTGCAGAGGGCGACGGCGAGGCATCGATCGGCTCAGCAGCGGTGCAACCGGAGAGGGCGACGAGGACGGTGAGCGCCGTCACGGTGGTGAGAGCGGGGCCGAAGCGCGGCACAGGGCGTCCTTCCGACTAACAAGAGGTCTTCTCAGACCCTAGCGCGCTACAGGGGCTGGAGCGAGGCGCGGCGAAGGGCTCGATTGGCGCGCAGCATGTCGATCGTCAGCACGATGAGCGCAACCCAGACGAGGGCGAAGCCGAGCCAGCGCGCGAACGGCATGTCCTCACGGAAGATGAACACGCCGATGACGAACTGCAGCACGGGCGCGAGGTACTGCGAGAGCCCGAGGTAGACGAGCGGGATCCGTCGTGCGGCGGCCGCGAACAGCAGAAGGGGCACCGCGGTCACGGCTCCGGCGCTCAGCAGCAAGGCCGTGTGGATGCCACCCTGGGTGCCGAGAACGAGGTCGCCGTTCGCCGCGATCACTCCGAGCGTGATGCCCGCCGCAGGAGCAAGCCATGCCGTCTCGATGGTCAGACCGCTGACGGCGTCGACGCGGCCTCCCACCTGCTTCTTGATGAATCCATAGATGCCGAAGGAGAAGGCGAGGGCGAGCGCGATCCACGGCACCTGCCCGTAGTTGACGGCGAGCACGACGACCGCGACCGCGCTGATGCCGATCGCGGTCCACTGCATCGGCCGAAGTCGCTCTCGAAGAACAACCACCCCGAGGAGCACTGTCACGATCGGGTTCGCGAAATAGCCGAGGGATGCCTCGACGACGTGGTCGTTGAGGGTCGCGAACACGTACACGAGCCAGTTGACGAGGATGAGGGCACCAGCCGCGCCCATGATGAGCACCGTGCGCCGGTCGCGCACGATGACCACGAGCGCTCCCCAGCCCCGCAGCACCGTGAGCAGCAGCGCGCAGAACACGAGAGAGAGCACGATGCGCCACGCGACGATCTCGAGGGCTCCCGCCGGCTCGAGCGCACGGAAGAAGAGGGGAAGAAAGCCCCAGAGGCCGTAGGCGCTAACGGCAAATGCAACACCGATGCCGAGGGTGCGCTGGGCAGAAGGCGGGGTCGGCGGCACCTGCCACAGCCTATGCTCCCCCGCAACAGCAGAAGGCCCCGTGGCAGAGCCGCGGGGCCTTCTGGCAAAAAGTGGTGGTTCTAGCGCACAACCACGGCGAGCACGTCGCGAGCAGAGAGCACGAGGTAGTCGACGCCGCCGTACTTCACCTCGGTTCCGCCGTACTTGGAGTAGATGACCTTGTCGCCGACGGCGATGTCGAGGGGCACGCGGTTGCCGTTGTCATCGATGCGACCGGGGCCGACGGCGACGACGTCGCCTTCCTGCGGCTTCTCCTTGGCGGTGTCAGGAATGACAAGACCGGACGCGGTCGTCGTTTCTGCTTCGACCTGCTGGATGACAATGCGATCCTCGAGCGGCTTGATGGAGACCGACACGGTTGACCTCTTCTTTCTGGATTGCGAAACTTCGATTGGCAGACTCACCGGGAGAGTGCCAAGAGCAACTATAAGCCACGGGCTGGCACTCATTCAACGTGAGTGCCAATTGCTACGGTTGGCAGATGGAGTCCTCAGAGCTGCGCGAACTGCTCACACCCGACGGCCTCCGGCTGCTCGACTCGCTTCCCGCATGGCACGCCGGAACCGACGTGGTGCGCTCGGTCGCCGACCTCCGCAAGGCGGGGCACTCCCCCGTGCTCGTCGCAGCTGTTCTCCACCAGGCCCGACTGCGAAGCAAGGCCGTTGCCAAGTTCGGCCCGTTCGCCGAGCGCATGCTGTTCACGACGGCGGGGCTGGAGCAGGCAACCCGACTGCGTGTCGCAGCCCTCCACGCAGGACGCTACCGGGATGCCGGACTCACCAGGGTCGTCGACCTCGGCTGCGGCATCGGCGCAGATGCACTCGCGATGGCAGCGATCGACCTCGAGGTGACCGCGGTGGAGCGCGATGAGGTCACCGCGGCGCTGGCCGCCTACAACCTCGCCCCATGGCAGAACGCGACTGTCGTCAACGAGGATGCAACGACGGTCGACCTTGGGGCGTTCGACGCCGCCTACATCGACCCTGCTCGTCGCTCGAGCTCCCGCCGCCTCAACGACCCGGCCGACTGGTCGCCGTCGCTCGACTTCGCCTTCGGCATCGCCTCGCGAATCCCGGTCGGCGTGAAGCTCGGGCCCGGCATCGACCGCGACCTCATTCCCGATGGCTGCGAGGCGCAGTGGGTCTCCGTCGGCGGCGATGTGGTCGAGCTCTCGACCTGGTTCGGAGCTCTTGCCCGACCCGGCATCGGCCGCGCCGCTCTCGTCATCGACGCGAGCGGAATGGCAGAGCTCACCGCCGCACATGACAGCGAGGATGCCGAGACCGGCGACATCGCCGAGTACGTTCTCGAACCCGACGGCGCCGTCATCCGCGCCCGTCTGATCGGCGACCTCGCGCGATCGCTGGGAGCCCACATGCTCGACCCTCGCATCGCCTACCTCGCGAGTCACGAGGCGGTGGATAGCCCCTTTGCGAGCTGCTTCCGGGTGATCGAGCAGCTGCCCTTCGACGAGAAGACGCTGAAGAAGGAACTGGGGGCCCGCGGCATCGGGGTGCTGGAGATCAAGAAGCGCGGTGTCGACGTCGATCCGGCGGTGCTGCGAACGCGCCTCGCGCTCAAAGGCACCGAGAGTGCGACGCTCATCGTGACACGGCTCGGCGAGAAGCGGGTTGCCCTTCTCGCCGAGCGTGCCTAGGTCGATCTAGTAGCTGAAGCTCGAGTACGGGTCAGAGGCAGACATCGCGAACACGACGATCCAGAAGCCGCCGATGAGAAGGCTGCCGAGAATCGCAATGTAGCCGAGGATGAGGCCGGTGAGCCAGAACCCCTTGGCGTGCGGCTGGCGCTTCTGGGCCATGTGACCGGTGACGACCGCGGCGATGCCGGGCAGCAGGCCGAGGCCGAAGATGCTGTTGCCGACGAAGCCGACGATGCCGAGGATCATCGAGACGATCGCGAGGGTGCTCGACGGGCCAGGCGTGCCATAGCTCTGCGGCTGCGCCGCGTAGGCGGGCGGGCCGCTCGGAGCAGCAGCTCCTTGCGCATAGGGGTTCGGCTGCACGTAGGGGTTCTCCACGGGAGGCGCCGACGGCGGGGCGCTCGATGTGCCAGCTAGGTCGACGATCGGCGGAACGACGGTCGCCTCGGTCTGCTCTGCCTTCGGGGCGGCTGGCTTCTTCGCACGCGGGGCGCGCGGGGTCGGCTCGACTGGGGGAACGGGGACGGGGGGAACTTCTGGGCTGGATTCAGCCATGGCATCTCCTGAGGATTGTCATACGTGTGCAGTGAGCCAACGCTACCGTGAGGCGCGTTGGTGAGTGGATGCTAGTAGCTGTAGTCGTAGGGCATCTCGCTCATAGTCCAGAGCGTGCCGCCGAGAACGAGAACCCAGATGATCGCCACGATCCAGCCGATGATCCAGAAGGCGCAGCCGATCCAGCCGACGATCGTGCCGGCAAGGGCGATGCCGTAGCCGCCTTCACCGCGCTCCTTGATCTGCTTGAGGGCGATGTGCCCGGTGATCGCACCGGCGATGCTGATGCCGATGACCGACAACACGAGCGAGACGATGGCGAGCACGTTCATCGCCGGTGCCGTGCCGTATGGCTGCTGCGCGTACGGGCTCGCCGCGGCCACAGCCGGATTCGGCTCTGCGGCGCGGGCTGCCGCGGCCGGTTCTGATGCGGCTGGCTCAGGGGTTGGTGGGGTTGTATCGGCCATGGGCGTCTACTCCTTCGTCGGATTCATCTGCCATCGTGACACCGGCGGTGGAGGGCGTCAATCCGGCAAACCCCCGGTTGACAGGTCACGCCTGGATGGTGGTGACCGGCAGCGTCGAATCCGCCCCGAACCCGAGGGTCGACGGCGCGTGACCCGCCATGACGAGCTGCGCGCCGAGGGCGGCGATCATGGCGCCGTTGTCGGTGCACAGCGAGAGAGGGGGAACCCGCAGCTCCACCCCCGCCGCCGCGCACCGTTCGGCGGCGAGCTCGCGCACTCTCGCGTTCGCGACGACGCCTCCGCCGAGCAGTAGCCGCGGCACGCCGTAGTCGGCGCAGGCCGCGATGGCCTTGGTGAGCAGCACGTCGGCGACCGACTCGCGAAAGCTGGCCGCGACATCCGCGATGGGCAGCTCCTCGCCGGAGTCACGTCTCTGCTCGACCCATCGCGCGACAGCGGTCTTCAGCCCAGAGAAGGAGAAGTCGTAGCGGTGCTTCTCCATGTCTTTCGGGAGGCTGAGCCCGCGGGTGAAGCGGATCGCCCTCGGGTCGCCGCCGATCGCCGCGCGGTCGATCTGGGGCCCGCCGGGATAGGGAAGGCCGAGCAGGCGCGCGACCTTGTCGAAGGCCTCCCCTGCGGCGTCGTCGATGGTCTCGCCGAGCAGCTCCACATCGGAGACGAGATCGCGCACGAGCAGGAGCGAGGTGTGACCGCCGCTGACCAGCAGGGCGATGGTCGGCAGCTAGATCTCGCTGTCGTCGTCTCTCAGCACGTCGGCGCCGACGTGGCCGACGAGATGGTTGACGGCATACAGCGGCTTGTCGAGTGCCACAGCAAGCGCCTTGGCTGCCGCGACGCCGACCATGAGAGCGCCGGCAAGGCCCGGCCCGCTCGTGACGGCTATCGCGTCGAGGTCGGAGAGCTCGACGCCGGCATCGGTGAGCGCCTGCTCCAGCGCCGGGCCGATGGCCTCGACGTGCGCCCTCGCTGCGACCTCTGGCACCACGCCCCCGTAGCGGGCGTGCTCATCCATCGACGTCGCGATCACGTTCGCCAGCAGCGTCGAGCCGCGCACGATGCCGACGCCGGTCTCGTCGCAGCTCGTCTCGATGCCGAGCACGAGCGGAGCGGTGGAGGTCATTTGCTGCCTTCGGTCTGGTGCGGCACGGTCAGTCTCATCACGATCGCGTCGACGTTGTCAGGCTGGTAGTAGCGGGGTCGCACGGCGATCGCCTCGAACCCGAGAGAGTCGTACAGGTTCTTGGCACCGGGGTTGTCGGCTCGCACCTCGAGGAAGATCTCCTCAGCCCCGCGCGTGCGCGCCTCGGTGATCAGCGCCGCCATGAGGGTGCGGCCGAGTCCCGTGCGCCGCGCCGCTGGCGCGACCGCGATGGTCTGGATGTCGGCCTGGCCAGAACGCCGCGGCGCCAGCACTCCTCCGTAGGCCACCACCTCGCGCGGCGGATCGACCGGCTCCGCCACGAAGTAGCGGGCACTCGGGTTGGCGATCTCCGAGCGCATCGATGCCTGCGACCACGCGTCGTTGCCGAACGTGGCCGTCTCCAGCCGCATGATCGCGTCGAGGTCGTCGAGCGTGGCGACGCGAAGCTGCCAGCCCATCTCAGGACACCCGCTTCGGTCCGTCGGACGGCGTCACGTCGGGAGACCGAAGGTAGAGCGGCTCGTCGGCGGCGAAGGGCCGGTGGTGCTCGTACATCGCCTCGGCGAGGAGTCCGAGCGAGGCGGCGGAGACGGTTGCGGCATCGAGGCGGCGGTAGCCGTCTGGCGTGACAACGGCATCCGGTTTGAGCAGGCGTGGTCCGTGCACGCGCACCGGAATGCCGTGCTCATCGGCGGCGGCGTAGGCGCTCACGTAGACCTCGCGGCGTCGAGCATCGGTGACGACGAGCACCGGGCCGGGTTCGCCGAAGGCCACGGCATCGTGGCTGACCACGGGGATCACGGGTTTGGCCGCCCCGATCGCGAAGGCACGGGCGGCGGCGATGCCGACCCGCAGCCCCGTGAACGGACCGGGACCCATACCCGCGACGACACCAGACAGCTCGCGAACGGCCACCCCCGACTCGTCGAGGCACTGCAGGATGAAGTCGCCGATGAGCTCTGCGTGACTGCGGGTGTCGGCAGAGGCGCGTTCGGCGAGCACTCCGCGGTCGCGGTCGACGATGGCGACGCCGATGCCGGCGGAGGTGTCAATCGCGAGAAGCACGCAGCCAGCCTAGGTCGCTCCAGCGCGCGCCGGTGCCGGTGATGCGCACGATCCGCGGCTCGACGGGCTCGTCGAAGGAGTCGCCCGCCACCTGGCCTCCGACCGGGCGCTCGATGTGCAGTTCGAGCCAGGCCTCGACAACCGCGTCGAGCATGCCAGCCGCCCACTCGACAACGACGATGGAGCGGTCGAAGTCGATGTCGAGGTCGTCGAGCTCGAGCGGGCTCGAGAGCCGGTAGGCGTCCACGTGCACGAGCGGGGCCTCGCCGGAGGCGCGGGGATGCGTGCGAGCCAGCACGAATGTCGGGCTCGTGACAGCGCCGCGAACGCCAAGCGCCTCGCCGAGTCCGCGGGTGAACGTGGTCTTGCCGGCGCCGAGCTCTCCGTTGAGGGCGACGGCATCGCCAGCACGCAGCTGGGAGGCGACGAGTGCGCCGAGAGCGGCCATGTCCTCCGGTGTGTCTAGGCGCAGTTCGACGGGCGTCACGACTGATACCGGCGAGTCACCCTCTGGCCGATGCGGGTGACGATCTCGTAGTTGATGGTCTCTGCCGCAGCCGCCCAGTCGTCGGCCGACGGCACGCCCGTTGCCGGATCGCCGAACAGCACCGCGCGGTCGCCGACCGTCACTGCGGCGTCGCCGACGTCGACGACGAACTGGTCCATCGCGATGCGGCCGCTGACTCTGTAGGTGACCCCGTTGATCGAGACCGGTCCTGTTCCAGAGGCGTGCCGCGGCACGCCGTCGGCGTATCCGAGCGGAACGAGCGCCAGCGTCGTCTCCCCCTCGGTCACATAGCTGTGGCCGTAGGAGACGCCGCTGCCGGCAGGAACCCGCTTGACCGACACGATGCTGGCGCTCAGTCGCATCGCGGGTCTCAGCGTCACAGGCACGGGCTCTCCATGCTCGAACGGGGTGAGGCCGTAGGCTCCGATTCCGATGCGAATGAGGTCGAACCGCGCGCCGGGCAGATCGAGCGAACCGCCGGTCGCCGTGAGGTGCACCAGCTCTGGCGTGAGGCCGGCTGCTCGCGCGACCTCGAGTGCCCGTTCGAAGCGCTCGAGCTGCACGGCGTCGTTGGCGGGGCCCGCATTGGCGAGGTGGCTGAAGATGCCGCGAACGCGAATGCGGCCGAGGCGCTCCAGCTCTGCCGCGCGGGCGACGACCTGCTCCCACTCGTTCTCGGCGACACCGTTGCGACCGAGGCCGGTGTCGACCTTGAACTGGATGACGGGCACCCCATCGGTCGCCGCCACCCGTTCGAGCTGGTCGGCGTAGTTCACCCCGATGTCGATGCCGCTCTGCACCGCGAGCGCGAAGTCGGCCGTCGGGTCGTGGATCCAGGCGAGCACGGGTGCCGTGATTCCGGCGGATCGCAGGGCGAGCGCCTCGTCGAGGTCGACGACGCCGAGCCAGGCCGCGCCGGCATCCAGTGCTGCCCGTGCCGATGGCACGGCACCGTGGCCGTAGCCGTCGGCCTTGACGATGACCATCGCGGGGTGGTCGTCAGCCGCCGCACGAATTGCCGACACGTTGGAGCGGATCGCGTCGAGGTCGACGAGAGCCTCGCGCATGGCGCTCACGACTCCGCCACCACGTAGGCGATGGCGATACCGGCATCGTGGCTCATGCTCAGGTGCACAGAGCCGACTCCCCGGCGCGCGGCGACCTCGGCGGCTGGTCCGTCGAGCTCGAACCCCGGGTTGCCGTGATCGTCGGAGATCACCTGCATGTTGTGCCAGCGGATTCCCGTCGACTCGCCGAGCGCCTTGATGAGCGCCTCCTTGGCAGCGAACCGTCCCGCGAGGGAGCGAAGGGACAGCACCCGGCCCGCCTCGTTCTGCTCGCGCTCGGTGAAGAGGCGCGCCGTCAGCGCCGGGGTGCGGTCGAGGGCACGCTCGAAGCGCGCCAGATCGACCACATCGACACCGATGCCGATGATCATGCTCTATTCCACGGTGACGGACTTGGCGAGGTTGCGCGGCTGGTCGACATCGAGGCCCTTGGCAGCGGCAAGCTCCATCGCGAAGATGTGCAGCGGCACGACGGCAAGGATGGGCTCGAACAGGCTGCCTGCGAGCGGGATCGGAATGACCTCGTCGGCAAAGGGCAGCACAGCCGCGTCGCCCTTCTCTGCGATCGCGATGACGCGAGCACCTCTGGCACGGATCTCCTGGATGTTGGAGACGACCTTGGGGTGCAGCGACAGCGGGTCGCGCGGGCTGGGAACCACGACGAAGACGATCTGGCCCGGCTCGATGAGCGCGATGGGGCCGTGCTTGAGCTCGCCGGCCGCGAAGCCCTCTGCGTGGATGTAGGCAAGCTCCTTGAGCTTGAGGGCTCCCTCGAGCGCGACGGGGAATCCGACGTTGCGACCGAGGAAGAGGACAGAACGCGTGTCGGTCATCCAGTGCGCCAGCTGCTTGATGGCTGGAGCAGAGAGCAGCACCTCGTCGATCTTCTCCGGCAGCGCGAGCAGCTCTGCGGTGTTGGCGCTGATGTCGTCGGCGCTGACCGTTCCGCGAACCCCGCCGAGGTGCAGGCCGAGCAGGTAGAGCGCGGTGACCTGGGCGACGAAGGCCTTGGTCGACGCGACGGCGACCTCCGGGCCAGCGTGCGTGTAGATGACCGCCTCCGACTCACGGGGAATGGTCGAACCCTGGGTGTTGCAGATCGAGAGCACGCGGGCTCCCGCCTCCTTGGCGTACTTGACGGCCATCAGGGTGTCCATGGTCTCGCCCGATTGGCTGATCGAGACGACGAGCGTGCGGTTGGTGAGGATCGGGTCGCGGTAGCGGAACTCGTGCGAGAGCTCGACGTCGACCGGGATGCGCGACCACTTCTCGATCGCGTACTTGCCGAGCTGGCCGGCGTAGGCTGCCGTGCCGCAGGCGATGATGATGACCCTGTCGATGTCGGCGAGCGCCTCGTCGCCGATGCCGTCGAGCTCGGTGAGGCGAACGGCATTGTCGACAACGCGGCCGAGCAGCGTCTTCGCAACCGCCTCTGGCTCCTCGCTGATCTCCTTGGCCATGAAGCTCGACCAGCCGCCCTTCTCTGCGGCGGAGGCATCCCAGTTGACCTCGAACTCCGTCGCCTCGACGGGGTTGCCGTCGAAGTCGATGACCTCGACGGAATCGGTGCGGATGGTGACGATCTGGTCCTGCCCGATCTCCATGGCGCGCTTGGTGAACTCCACGAACGCTGCGACGTCGGATCCGAGGAAGTTCTCCCCATCGCCGAGGCCGATGACGAGCGGGGAGTTGCGGCGGGCTCCGACGACGACGCCGGGCTGGTCCTCGTGGATGACGAGAAGGGTGAATGCGCCGTGAAGGCGAGCGACCACCTGGCGAAGCGCCTCGGTGATGTCCTTGGTCTCTTCATACGCCTTGCCGACGAGCAGGGCGGCGACCTCGTAGTCGGTGTCGCTGGTGAAGACGGCGCCGTCGGCGAGCAGCTCCTCCTTCAGTTCGAAGAAGTTCTCGATGATGCCGTTGTGGATGAGGGCGAGCTTGCCGTTGTCACCGAGCTGCGGGTGCGCGTTACGGTCGGTCGGACCGCCGTGGGTTGCCCAGCGGGTATGGCCGATGCCTGTCGCGCCGTCGGCGATGGGCTCGGCCTCGATCTCGTCGACGAGTGCCTGGAGCTTGCCGGCCTTCTTGCGCGAGTCGAGGTGGCCGTCGCGGTCGATGACCGCCACACCGGCCGAGTCATAGCCTCGGTACTCGAGGCGCTTGAGCCCGCCGAGGAGCACACTCATGCTCTTGTTGTCACCGACGTAGCCCACGATTCCGCACATGAGACACGATTTTACCTGCATCGAGCGGTCTGCCGCCGCCGTGGCCCCTGCCGGGGCGGCAGTAGGCTTTTGGGGATGCCTGATTCGACGACTCAGAACGGCAACCTGACTCCGTTCCTCGAGCTTGACCGTGCCGACTGGGCCGCGCTCGCCTCGGCAACCGAGGCGCCCCTGAGCGAGACGGAGATCAGCCAGCTCTCCGGCCTCGGCGACCGCATGGACCTCCGCGAGGTGCGCGATGTCTACCTTCCGCTGTCGGGCCTCCTCAGCCTGTATGTGAATGCGGCGAAGGAGCTGCACCGGTCGACGACGGAGTATCTCGGCACGTCATCCGGCACGACACCGTTTGTGATCGGCGTCGCCGGCTCTGTCGCCGTCGGCAAGTCGACGATCGCCCGTCTGCTCCAGCGACTGCTGAGCCACTGGGACGGCACTCCCCACGTCGAGCTCGTCACCACCGACGGGTTCCTGCTGCCCAACGCGGAGCTTGCGCGGCGCGGCCTCATGGAGCGCAAGGGGTTTCCTGAGTCATACGACCGCCGGGCGCTGCTTCGCTTCGTCAGCCAGGTCAAGAGCGGCGCTGCCGAGGTGACGGCGAAGTCGTACTCCCACCTCTACTACGACATCGTTCCCGGCGAGACCATCTCTGTTCACCGCCCAGACGTTCTTATCGTCGAGGGCCTCAATGTGCTGCAGCCGGCATCCGCTGGCCACCGTCTCGCGGTCGGCGACCTGTTCGACTTCACCATCTACGTGGATGCGAGAACCAGCGACATCGCCACCTGGTACGAGGAGCGCTTCCTCAGCCTGCAGCGGGGCGCGTTCAGCAACCCCGAGTCGTACTTCCACCGCTTCGCCTCGTTGAGCGAGGACGAGGCGCGGGCCAAGGCCCGGTCGATCTGGGCGACGATCAACGAGCCGAACCTGGTGGAGAACATCCTGCCGACGCGCGCACGCGCCTCGCTCGTGCTGCGCAAGGACGCCGACCACTCGGTGTCGAGCGTGCTGCTGCGCAAGATCTGACCCATTCGCCGCGGCTCCAGCTACGGGCTCGCGGACCCAGTTGTAGCACGGCACCCGAGGCCGTAGCTGGAGCGGCGACGGGACTCACGACGAGAGCAGAGAGGGGGAGGGCCGTGTGGCCCTCCCCCTCTCGTGCGACCCGGCTACCAGGTGATCGCCACCGACGACGGGTCACGCGGGTCGATGGTCACAGCCAGCTGGATACCGGGGCGGAGTGCGAACTCGTTCTGCGGTGACACGAGCGCCGACTGCGTCGCCGGCAGGAGCGCGCCGCCGGGGAGGCTGACCGTGAGGTCGATCTCGACGAGCCGCGAGCCCTGCACCCACGTGTTGGCCGGGCGGGCCGAGACGACCGTCGCGGTGGCCTGCACGCGATTGGCACCGCCGGCCGGAGCGGAGGCAGCCGCCTGCGCAGCGTTTGCCGCTGCCATGGAGGTCTTCATGGCATCCATCTTCGATCGCATCGTGGCCATGTCTGCCTTGACGTCGGAGTTCTTGTGCATCTCGTTGGTGAGCTTGCCAAGTCGGACGTAGCTGCTGATGAGCCCCATCTCAGGCAGCCAGGTAGAGCTGGTTGAAGCGGGCGCCGACAGAGCCGTCGGTCTGGATGCGGGTTGCCCAGCCAGCGGACGCGATGGTCCAGTCGGCCTGCGAGATGCCGAACGAGGTCGCAACGGTCGGCAGCATAGCTGCGTCGTAGTTGTAGGCGGCGATGCCCTTCGAGATGCGCACGTAGAGGTCGAGGTCGACCCCCGCGATCGGCACGAGGCTGGCAGCCGGCGGTTGGATGACGACGGGTGCAGAGGCTGCGGCCTGGTTCTGCTGCATGAGCTTCGCCTCCGCTCCCATCGCATTGGCCGACTCGATGAGATCGGGTGCTGCCACGAGCATGTCTGCCATGTCCTTGAATCCCTTGAGGATGTTCATTTCGGTGTTCCTTCTCTTGTCTGTTCATTGGTGTGGTTGGTGATACGGGTGGGTCAGTTGGAGGTGCGGCGGCGGTGCGCGGCGAAACCGAGCACGAGGCAGCCGAGCAGCAGAACGCCTGCGGCGGGCGTGACGAGCCAGGCGGTCGTCGCGCCGGCGTGGGCAAGCGTTCCGGTGGTGGTGCCAGCTGGCACGGTCGAGCCGGTGCCACCCGGCTGGCCGGGGTCGCCACCGGGGGTCCCCGGGTCGCGCGGACCGCTTGGCACGAGCACAGAGCCGCCGGGGCCCGTGACCGTCACCGTGATCGAGGCGACGTTGCTCTCGAGGCCGTTCAGGATGGTGGTGTAGTTCACAACCACCGTTCCCGTGAAGCCGACGGGCGGGTCGTAGGAGAAGGCACCGGTGGGGTCGAGTGCTGCAACACCAGGGTAGAAGCCGGAGATGCTGTTGACCTGGCCGCCGGAGTCGTTGGAGAGCACGCCCGGCGAGGAAACGTCGAGCTTCGTGTTCATCGGCGTCGTGTACGTGTCGTTCGAGGCGACCGGGCTTGTCGGGCTGCTCGCCGGTGACACGGTGATGGTGACGTTGCCCCAGGAGCTGAACCCGTTGTCGTCCTTGACCTGGTACTTGAACTTCTTGGACCCCGTGAAGCCTGCCGGCGGGGTGTAGAGCAGGTTGCCGTTGCCGAAGAGGAAGACCTCGCCGGTCTGGTCGCTCTGCGCCCAGACGGTGGCGTTCGCCGCGACGACGTCGTTGGCGAGCACGCCCGGGGCGATGATGTTGAGGGAGACGCCTGCCGTGGTTGCATAGCTGTCTGAATAGGCGAGCGGGGGCTCGAGGGTCGACGTGACATCGATGTAGACCGTTGCCCAGTTGGAGATGGTGCTGCCGGAGATCGAGCGGTACTGGAACTGCATCGGGCACACGCAGGCGCCCGTCATGTCATAGGACAGCCACTGACCGACCACAGAGATCTTGCCGGTTGGGTCGTTGATGTCGTACAGCGAGACGTTCTGCTCGCTGTCGTTGTAGAACAGGCTCTCAAGCACGAAGTCGTACGTGCCAGCAAGCTTCGTCGTGCGGAAGTCGTTCACCGCGGTGATGGAGACGGGGTCGAGCGCGTTCGGTGACGCGAGCTGCGCTGCCGGCTCGGCTGGCGCATTCGCGGCCTCGGCTGGCTCGACAGGCGCGAGGGGCGACGAGTCGTCTGGTGCCTCGGCTGGCTCGACGGGCGTCGTCGGCTCGATGGCGTCTGCCGGCTCGTTGAGATCGGTCGGCTCGGTGAGATCGGTCGGCTCGGTCAGGTCGGCTGGCTCAACGACCTCAACCGGCTGCACGAGCTCGGTCGGGGTCGCGGCATCCACGGCCTCATCGGCGTGGGCAGCGCCCGCGGCGCCGAGTGCCGGCAAGAGGACGGCAAGGGAGACCGCGGCAATGGCGGCGGTTCGACGGAGCCCGGTGCGAATCCGGACGGGGGTGAGGATGCTGGTCATCGGTCTGTCTTTCTTGGAGTGAGTGGCGCCCCGACGCATCGAGGCGGGCGCACGCTTCGGTGCACATCACAAGACTCCGGGAACGGCCCTTACCGGTCATGGGCAGCCGTTACTCAACTGCTGGGGGGCATTACTCAGTCGTCGCCCCGACTACCTGGGTAGCGGTCCATTCCGAGGATCGGCACCCCAAGAGCTATGCTCAGGTGCGGCGACAGGAGGGCCAAGAGTGCACGGCGATTCAGTGCTGCCCCTCGCGTGGCCGCTCGTCGGCCGTGCCGAACTCCTCGACCGCATCGCGGCGACGCTGCGTTCGCGAGCCGCGTCGGCCGTCATCCTGTGCGGCCCGGCCGGTGTCGGCAAGACCCGTCTTGCGGCAGA
Organism: Conyzicola sp.; assembly: GCF_057073975.1. Lineage (NCBI taxonomy): Bacteria > Bacillati > Actinomycetota > Actinomycetes > Micrococcales > Microbacteriaceae > Conyzicola > Conyzicola sp. Next base: position 16,632 of record NZ_JBXMIS010000137.1, read on the forward strand.
GGCCACCGCCGTGCTCGGCTCCGTGGAATGGCTCGTCATCCCGGTGACGGCGAACAGCGCTATCTCGGCCATCCCCCTCGGTGCTCTTCGCAGCGCGCTCGGAGACACCGAACTGGATGCCAACGCGGCCGCCCACGACTCCGTCGCCCTGTTCGAACAGGCCCGCAACTCCCTGCTGGAGCTCGCTGGCACACGTCGCACGGTCATGGTGGTCGACGACCTCTCGCTGCTCGACTCGCTCTCTCTCGCGCTCATGACGCAGCTGCTCGCCGCTGGCGTCATCCACCTGGTCGCCACCGTGCGCAGCGGGGAGCCGCTGCCGGATCCGATCCTCGAGATGTGGACGGCCAACAGCGCCCTGCGCATCGACGTGCCGCCGCTCACCGTGCAGGAGTTCGAGGTCGTCCTCGGCGAGGTTCTCGCCGGCCCGGTCGCCCACCGCACCGCGGTCGAGCTGCATCGCTCGTCGGGCGGCAACCCGCTGTTCCTCCGCGAGCTCGTCTTCGGCGCCCTCACCGCCAAGCAGCTGACGCTGGCCGAGGGAGTCTGGCAGCTCATCGGGGAGCCGCTGGGAACCCCGGCCCTTCACGACCTGATCCGGTCGCGCCTTCGCCATCTCGAGCGCGAGGAGCAGACCATCGTCGACTGCCTCGCGGTCTGCCAGCCCGTCGAGCTCGGCGACCTGCCCGGTGACGACGCGGCCTCGCACGTGGAGGCGCTAGAGAGCGCCGGCATCGCCGTCGTCGAGGAGACGTCGGGTCGACTGCTCATCTCATTGGCGCACCCGCAGTACGAGTCGGCGGTGCGATCCGGGTTGTCCCGCTTGCGCGTCATCTCCATCCTGCTGGAGCAGGCCGCCAGGGTCAGCGCCCGCCCCATGACCCCAGACGACGAGCTGCGCGTCGCCACCTGGCGCCTCGACGGCGGCAAGCCGTCCGACCCGGAGCTGCTGAGCCGCGCCGCGCACCTCGCCGTCATCGCGCAGGACCACGCCGCCGTCATCCGGCTCGCCGCGGCCGCGGTCACCGCCGGTGCCCCCGCGGCAGAGATGCTCTTCCTGCAGGGCGAGGCGATGTGGACCCTCGGTCGCAACAGCGAGGCGCTCGAGCTGCTCGAGAACGCGGCGAAAGACGACGAGCTGCATCCGACCACCGTGCAGCTCTCCGGACTCATCGCGGCGGCACGGGCCAGCACCTACGCTGGCGAGTCCCTCGGCAACTCCCGCGGCCTCGCCGTTCTCGACGAGGTGACGAAGCGGCACCCCATCCTTGCCCGCTCCCTCGCGCTCGCCCGCGCCGTGCTGCTTCTCAACCTCGAGGAGGCAGAGCTCGCGGCCGGTGAGCTCGTCTCCGCCTCACCCCAGACCGATTCAGAGGAGGAGCGCGAGGCGATCCTCTCGCTCTCGACCGCCCTCCCGCTTTCTGCCCTCGGCAAGTCCGACGAGGCCATCGCCGCAGCCCGTCGCGCCGTCGCGCACGCGGAATCCGCGCGCCGACCGGCCTTCGCCCTTCGACGGGCCCAGATGGTGCTCGCAACGGTGCTGCTGCAGTCCGGTGCCACGGCAGAGGCACAGCGCACGGCCATCGCCTCGATGCACGACGCCATAGCCCACGACGACGAGTCGTCGATTCGCTATGACGAGCTCACACTAGGACGCTGCTTCCTGGCGAAGGGGCGCCTCAACTCCGCAGCGAGATGGTTCGCGGATGTCGTCAGCGGCGCACAGGCGCGTGGCCCGATCGCCTATCGAGACCAGGCGAAGGCCATGCTCGCCCTCACGCTCGCCCAGCAGGGCAAGGTCGACGAGGCCGCGGCCCTGCAGGCCGACCTGTCCCCAGAGTTCGTCGCCCGCACCTCCAATGCCACCCTGTCTGGACTCTGGATCGACGCCCTGCGCGGCGACCGATCCGGTGCAACCACGAAGCTGCT